>JAFGGO010000099.1 GCA_016930515.1 Promethearchaeota archaeon
AAAAGAGATATTTAATATATAGGAATGATTAGGAGAGATATGTTTAAGATGGCTAATCCAACACCTACAACAAAACCAAGATCACATGAAAATTCTTCTTAAAAATAATTAAAGCTATAAAGGAATATAGATTTTATTTAAACCTCTTTCTGAAAGACATATCTCTCAAAATTGCACCAGATTGTTTTATAAATTAAATAAAATATCGTTTTTTCATTGAATAGTGGTTTTTAATTCAATTACAGGGAGTTAAATGTAAAAAGGATGTGTTTAATGAATGGGAAAAAATAATATAGCAATTGTTGTTCTCGGAATATTGGCCGTAACGGGACTCGTTTTAAGCGGATACATCTTTATCTCTAATGTAATTCTTTCACCAGAAGAACCAAAATCAGAATCGGATCTAGATTCAGGATATATTTTAGTTGGTTTATGGGATTATCTATACGACTATGGTGATGACCAAGATTTCTTAATAGAATTTCTTTCATATCAGGAATTTTTAAATTCTTACTATATAACTAAGAGTTCAAATTCCACTGGTTTTTTTCTAACTAAAATTGGAATATATAAGCTCACATTGAATGTAGCTTTAAACGATATCGATCCTGATTGCTACTATCTTTCAGAAGTTCTCGTGAATGGGAGTAGCGATGAAATATTCGAAGTATATCAATCACCCTCTGGAGGAGGACAAGACGAATATCAAATAAGCTCTACGCTATATGTCAACAATTCAATTGTATCATACTATGAAATTCGACTTCACAGTTACACGGATGATTTTGGAATCGCATTAGATCAAGATTATAATCAGTTTGCGATTGAATTTCAACTCTAATTTATTTTTTTTTCTTCACTTTATAGTTAAAAAAGGTTTTATTTTTTCAAAAATCAAAAGAATAAAATACAAGAATAATGGTTTTTTTTCACTATTAAGATAAGTAATTCTAGAATAATTCTTTTCGGTGCTAAATTTCAGTGAATAAGAAATATAATATCGAGACTCTTATAAAGAATTTCAAGGAGAATAATAAGATAGCCTTGGCGAGGCTCATTTCCATTGTAGAAAACAATCCCGATCGAGCTGAAGAAGTTTTCAAGCATTTTAATGGCAAACATCACGATTCTTACATCATTGGAATCACGGGATCTCCTGGAGTTGGGAAAAGTACATTAACAGGGTCGATCGCTAAAATTCTTTTGGATAAAGGTAAAAAAGTAGGGATCATTTCTGTAGATCCAACGTCCCCTTTCAGTGGAGGAGCTTTCTTAGGAGATAGAGTTCGAATGCCAAACATAACTCTTCATCCAAACTTATTCATGAGAAGCCTCGCATCTAGAAGTTCCAAAGGAGGCCTTTCAAGAGCAGTTTTTGACATCATCTTGCTTTACGAGGCGTTCGACATAGACATCATCCTCATAGAAACAGTTGGGGCAGGACAAAGCGAATTTGATATTTATAATATAGCTCATACGATTGTTGTTGTTCTCGTACCGGGCTACGGAGACACGATTCAGATGCAAAAGGCGGGAATCATTGAGATTGGAGACATTTACGATGTGAACAAAAAGGATCTCGGAGGCGAGGATGTTGCGGTTCAAGTGGAAATGATGCTCGATGATTCTACTTTCCAACACGATTGGAGACCGCCGGTTGTCATGACGAATTCACTCTCAGGAGAGGGTGTTAACGATCTTTTAGAACACATCTTTAAACACAGAGAACATATGAAAAAATTAAACCTCATGGAAAAAAAGAAAAATAGGGCACTAAATTACAAGATGAGAGAACTTTTTCTTCAAGAAATGGAAAGGGAATTGTCTAAAGTCATTAAACCAGAAGAATTCGATAAGATATCTACCGAAATAGGATCGAAAAAATTTCATGTTCATAATGTCATCAAGGAATTATTTCGCTCCGTTCACATTACCCGTCGACATAAGGATAGTTCAGAAGAGAAATGATTTCTAACTTATTGATAAAACAATATCACTCCCGGAAGAAATACGCAATCTAGAATCACTTGAAAAACTTGAATTATCTTATAATAGTTAAGTTAATCTTTCTAAATCAATCGGATACTTAAAACCACTACAAAAATTGATAATAAGATCGAATGATTTAACAGCTCTCCCAGAGTCTATTACCACCTTATTATCACTTAAAGAATTAATATTATTTTTAAACAAAAATCTCATATAAATATTAGAAATTATGAATTATTGAATGATTCAAAACGAGTTCTTAACGATAATAATATCTATTTTCTACAAAGATTCATAGTTTTTTGAATAAAATATAGATAATTCAATTTTTCAATACCATCTTTTTGAAAGTCCGTGTTATAAACACGATAATCAATTTATTAGGGAGTATATATTAGAAAAATCATGTATTATTAGTTCAATTATACGCACATTGAGAATTATAATGGTTGAATGTAAATATATTGCGAATTGTCCATTTTTTAACAATAAAATGAGCAATATGCCAAAAACCGCAACACTTTTCAAGGAAAGATATTGCAAGGCCGATAACTCTAGATGTGCCCGACTAATGGTTTCTAAAAACCTTGGAAAGGAAATGGGTCCTTCAGATCTATTTCCAAATCAAATTGAACGCGCTTACAACTTGATTAATTCCTAATTTCTTTCTAAATTTTTCCCTTTTTTAATGGTGGAGTTAATATTACTTAAATCTAAAATAGCGTCTCGTATTTGATTAGAAACAGGGGGACAACCTGCTATATGAATACCTTTTCCATTCAATCCACCCATACAATTTCCAACCGATATAAATTCTTCAGATGGAATTGTAACCTTGCCTTCTTGCTTTCCAATCACGAATGTTATTTCATTTTCCAAATATCCTTTATCTTTCGCCTTTTTTATACCCCTGATGAGCGCTCCGATACAATTTGAGCAAAATAATCTCCCAATAATCTTTACTTTATATTCTTTTTCGATATCTTCAATACTCGCGTTAGGTTTGTTAAAATTTGGTATAATAATTTCGTCAGATAATACTTCAAATTCTGGTTTTTCGAAGAGACTCAAATGCTTAACTTCCTCTCTCGAAAATCCTATTAATTTGGATAAGTGAGTATCTAGCGAGAGCAAATCGTTGCTTCCAGCTAATATATTTCCTTTTTTGGGAACGTAAAGCTCGCTTCCTAATATTCCGTCTATGATTCCTATTGTTTGAACATTTATATTCGTGTATAGATCGTGAATACAATTTGCCAAGTTAACGAGATGAAATCTCTTTTTATATTTGTCAGGAATTAAACCCTTAAGATTTTTGATAGATAGGGTAACTGTTGCAGAAACATTCGTTTTTAATTTCGCAAGACTGATTAAAAGGTCAACATGGTTTAGTAACTCTGGTAATTCAATTTTTTTTAATGATAAACCATTGATCTCAATTTGAATACGAGCCGCTTTTTTCAAATCAATAAATTCCACGCATTCTTTTTTTAAAACTTCGAATAAACCCGATGTTTTCATCGCAACCATGGTATCATTTTCAACATAAGAAGATTCAGCAACAAGAATTTTTTTTGGTTTGAACTCTTTTACGATTTGAATCACGGCCTTTAGTACAATTGGATGGATCGTATCACCTTCCTCAGGATAAGCTATCGGACCACAATTTGGTTTGATAAGAATGGTTTTGTCCTTAATTTTTTCAGGTTCGATAATGATTTCGAAGATTTTTTGTATTTTTTCTTTTACTTCTTCAAAAATATACTCTGATTGTTCTAAAACTACAATTTTTTTTTTCATTAATGAGTTTAAATTTCTAAATTTTAATAATTTTGCTTGAAAACAAAGAAATTAACTTGAGATAAAAAAAGGACATGAGTTTTTAATAAAACTCTATAAGGTTTCTGCCTTTTCCTACTTTAATAATTACAATTTTATGATATGAATCTTAATCCGAGCAAGTATTCAAGAAGAGAAATTTTTGCAATAATTTTTCTTATCTCAACTTCAATATTGTAGGGAACTACATTCATAGTAGCAAAAATCGCGACTCGAGAGATCCCCGTTTTACTTTTTTTAGGAATGAGGTACTTGATAACTCTTATAGCATTTATCCCAACTTTATTAAGATACAAAAAGATCAACTTGAAATGAGTATTATATGGAATGATCAATGGATTGATTTTTTATCTTGCAATGATGTTTCAGACATACGGACTTCAAACAACAACTGCAGGAAAAGCAGGTTTTATCACCGGGCTGAGCACATTAATCGTTCCTTTTTTTGCGTGGATTATTTTTTAAAAAAAAATAAAGAAAAGAACTTTTTTAGCGCTATTTCTTTCGATTTTAGGTATTATCTTATTATTTTTTGAATCGTTCGATAATTTTATTTTAGGAGATCTTCTGGTTTTAATATGTGCACTTTTTGCTGCACTCTATCGTCTTTAACGATAAATTCGTTCAAGATATCGACATTTATTTGTATTTATTCTTTCAAATGCTTGTGATGGTACCAGCACTTTTTATAAGTTCGATTATTGCTAGAGAGTCTTTTGATATAAATTTAATTGACATCAATTTCATTCTAATCATCTTTTACATGGGATTTATTGTATCTGTATTAACTATATTCTTTCAAAATTGGGCGCAGAAAGTAAACAAGAATCCCACTCTAACGGGAATTATTTTCAATTTAGAACCCGTTTTTGCAGTTATTTTTGCATTCTTGATAGGGAACGAAACTCTCTCTTGGTTAGAACTCATTGGATGCGCAATCATCTTCTTTTCCATATTCATAGCTGTTTACGAGAAAAACAGAACCCAAACTGAAATGATGTAAATTTAGATAAGTTAAAGTTTGAAATTTTATTGATTTTCAAAGGATTTTTCCAAGCCTTTTATTAACACCGTAATTAATTCGTTAATTGGAACGGAAATGTTAATTTCTTTAGCGTAATTTACTATTCTTCCGTTTATAAAATCAATTTCAGTCTTTTTTCCTTTTAAAATATCCTGAAGCATTGAATTCTTGTTTGAAGACGTTTTTTTCGCAACATCATAAGTCAAGGCAATAAAATCTTTTTGAGAAAGGTGAATATTTTTCTTTTCAGCAATCATTAGTGCTTCATTTATCGCTCTTGCCATAAAATTCTTCAAATCCTGGTTTTGTAATAATTGACCGTTTCTTAATCGCGTTAAAGCCCCAAACGCGTTAATTCCAATGTTAATAAAAACTTTCTCCCAGCATTCTCCCTGAATATTTTCCACAATAATGGTCTCTAAACCAGCGTCAGATAAAAGTGTTTTTAAAGTATCGAGATCCTTTGATTTGAGTTTTATATCTTTTTTCTCAAAGGGAAAGCCAATCTTCGTAACACCAATTCCCGTATGAACTATTCGACCATCACCCTCTCTTAAGGCTCCGTTAGTTGTAACCATTCTTACAAGCTTATTTTCGTCGCAATACTTCTTTGCAACGTCTTCATTTCCAATACCATTTTGTAGGAGAATTAAAAAATGACTTTCTGCAATTACCTTCTGATATTGTTGAAGAGTTGAGTCGGTATCGTAAGTTTTTGTAGTAAGAAAAATGAAATCAAAATTAAATGGTATATTATAATTTTCTGCTTCCTCAAGACTTTCGAACGCTTTAACATTTTTTACCACGATTGTCGAGTCCTTTATTTGAATAAAAAGCCCTTTTTCACGAATGGCTTTCACATGTTCTTTTCGTGCGAATAAAACAATATCAATTGGTTTTGATTCAGAATGTAGGTTTGCAAGATAGCCCCCAAATAAGGAACCCATCGATCCTGCCCCAATAATTCCAATACGTATTTTTTTAACTGGCAAGGAACGAAACCGAATAGAATATTATTTTTTTTGCTTTTCCCACTTTTTCAAATAAGTAACCTCTGAAAGCGTGGAACCTCTCTTTATTTCTTCCCTGTATCTATTTTCTTTCTCAAGTACATCAATGGCTCTATTAACCATTTCTTGTGCTTTCCTTTTCGGAACTACGACCACACCAGAATCGTCTCCTATGATCCAATCGCCTGGTTCAACCTTTTGACCTGCACATTCGATACTCACATTATTTTCGCCTAAACCTCGAGGTTCCCCCGCAGTAGGGGTAAAATGTTTTGCATAAGCGGGAAATTTCATTTTTCTTATATCGTCAATATCTCGTATCGCACCATCAATGACGACACCCGATATACCCTTGGTCTTGCAACTCCAAGACGCTAATTCGCCCCAAACTGCGATTTCTCCCGCACAAGCGTCTATAACTATTACATCTCCTGGTTGTGCTTCTTCTATCGCCTCGACAGGCTTGCTCCAATCACCGTTATACGTTCGAACGGTATAAGCAGGACCAACGAATTTTAAAGGATGGTCTTCAGTACCTATCCACACGGGTTTTAAGCCTTTCATCTCTCCGCTTCTATGCATTGCGTCAGAAACATTTGGAGCCGAAACCTTTTTGAATGCATCTCTAATATGTGCCTCATCGTACTTTTTAAAAAGCGCTGTTTCTACAGCTTTTGCAGATTTTATGGCTTGTTTGATTTTTTTAGCCGATTCTTCGGGATTTTCTGCCTTATAGAGCGCACCACCTACAATAATAACATCCACACCCAGTTGTTTTGCGTGCGCGGCTGTTTCACTGTTGATTCCTCCCGCAATTGCGAGCCATGTGGTAGGTTGGAGCTTTTCTTTTAGTACAGTGGCAACATCGAGAGTTTTTTCTCCTCCATAAATTACTTGTTGATCCACACCAACATGAGAAACTATCATATCTACACCTAGTGATTCTAATTCTATCGCTCTTTGTACAAGTCTATCAGGAGGAATATCTATCGTATCGCATCCTAACATTACCCCAAATTTTTTTGCTGCTTCTACGGCCTCTGTTACGGAGGCATTATCGCTTCCACCAAGCATTAAAACGACATTAGCTCCCGATTTAGCGGCAATTTCTATTTCTACGGACCCCCCATCTGCAGTCTTCATGTCAGCGACGAGAATCTTGTCTGGAAATCTTTTGTGCAATTCTCGCAAGATATTCATCCCTTCAGATTTTATCAATGGAGTTCCAGCTTCTATCCAATCCACCCCTCCTCTTACAGCTTCCTCAGCTATTTGCAGCGCTCGATGAGTGTTTATCAAATCAAGGGCTATTTGCAGATAAGGTTCTTTTTCTCGTTTTCTTAACAATAAAATCACGGAGGTATATTTTTTTTTAAACACTCGTTAGTTTAATAAATCCAAATATTTTTTACAAAATAATTTTTTCGCATATGATAATTCAATAGTGAAATAAAATCCCACATTTTATTGTATTTTTTATTATATTTGCGATACTTAATTTTCTTATTAATTTCAGTTGTTATTAAAGGTAATCATTAAATTATTTAAAGACTTGTTTTTAAAGGTTCAATCAAGAGAAGGAATTTTCTTATTATAACAATTATATCCCTTAAGTGTTATGCTAAGCTCAATAATTTGAACAGAATAAAATCTATAATGAATAATCAAAAATTCAGTTATGTTCTAGTCCAAAGATTCACATTTGATAATTTCTGGACCTTTATTACTTATTGATGTCTTAATAATTTTAATTTCTGGAGAGTAGGAGTTTAAAATCTTTCTTACATCACCTTCGTCTTTTTTTTCGCAGATTGCAAATATAGACCTCCCAAGTTGGTTCATACTAGCACCAATGATGTCCAACTCGTTTAATTTAACCATTAATTCCTTGGTTTTTTCAAGTCTGAGTATTTCAAGTATATTCGTTTCTTTTACAAACTCTAAAGAGGCTTCCATGAATGTCTTAAGACTTGGTTTTTTAAGGAGTAAATTTAGAGCTCTTCTCCCATTTTCTTTGATTTTAGCACTCAAAACGGGATCTGTTAATATTGATTTTGTATGGATCATGCCAAATGTTCCACAATAAACCACTAAATCTGGTGGAAATTCGATATTTTCCCGGGAACAAGGGTATCCTGGTTCCTTTAAAACGCACAAACCACCAATTAATTGACCACAGACCGTTCCTAACCCGGTCCTGTTCACGACTTCTGCCACATGCGCTATTCTCCCGCATTCTCGAGTATCTAATCCCAGATTGAGAATCTTATTTAACCCGTATATCGCTCCAAGGGCCCCAGAACCGCTCGCCCCGTAACCACACCCCACAGGTAGTTCAAAAAAGTGTTCAATTTCTAATTTAACGGGATGTTTTATTAAATTGCAAATTTCTTTGTAAATCGAAAAAGTGGTTTCTGCTTTCTGGTTTAACTCTTCGTTATTAATCTTTATAATACATTCGGATGTATGGTTTGCTTCAAGTTGTTGACAAGTTATTTCAGTCCTACCTAATGCGCTTAAATTAAATCCTGCTCCCCTAGATCCTATCTTTTCGGGAATGGAACTGACTTGATCCACTATTTCAAAAAATCCCGAAATCCTATGAGGCACCTCTACAATTACTTTATGTTTGTTCATGATTTAAAATATCATTAAATAATCAAGGTTCCATTCTTCACGAAAAAAAAGTTGTAAATCTTTTAAGTGTTTTTTGAAATTATTTGATTTTATTTTAATCGCTTTTTTTTTGGCTAGTATATATCTTAATAATGTTAAAGTTAGAAATCTTCGAATGATTTTTGTCGAGTTTGCCACATCGTTCCAACTGAAGACTTTTATCAATCATTAATTAATTTTCGCAAATTTTTTCTTTTTTCGGTTTATTATTCTCATTTTAATAACTAAATTAATAAAGGTAATTGACCATATAAGTGATAAAGAAGATATAAATAAAGTTGATTAATATCGAACTATGATCGGCAAAAAAAATTCTTTACTCGTTGAAGAAAACAATAATTGGAATACAATAAGAGTATCGGACGTGACCGTTGAAAATATAGTCGCATTGATTAAAACTTTAAAACAAGACTTAAGTGAGAATTTTTTCATTGCCTTTAAAAGCTTGGAGAAACTTGGAAAAAAAGCCCAAAAACTTTTACAATCTGAGATAAAAAGACTTGAGAAGGGTGATTGGAAGATTAAAATATTTAAACACCTAATTTTTCATTCAAATATTAGTGATAGTTTTCATCCATTAATCTCCCAGCTTTATTCTCCCGATTTTATTCAAAGAGCTCGTGCTGTAATGATCGCTAGCGAGTGTTCTTGGGGCTCCGATTTTTTCGATTATATTTTGCCTTTATTGGACGATCCAGACGATTCAGTAAGATGGGCCGTTCTTAATTATTTATCACAAAAAAACAACAATTTCAAAAAGATAGCATTCGAGATTTTAAAGAGACGCTATAAACTCGAAAAAAATAAAATAATAAAAAAAAAAATAGGCGAATTAACCAAATAAAATGCCTGTCAAAATTATGCCTTGAACTATAAAAAACTGAGCAAGAATATATGTTATCATGATATATAGTCTCATATTTTTTATTTTAGACTCTCCAAATTGATCGATGGCTATAATCGAATCAGAAAGGATGAATAAAAAGGAACCAAGATACACAAAGAAAAAACAAGGGCAATAAAGACCTGGTAGCTTGGAAAGTCTTAACAAAGCAAAAACGTGCATCAATATAATCACGCCCATATACACAAATACAGGTATTTTCATGCTTCCTAAGCCTTTCTTGAATTTTGGAAAAGCTATTATTACAAGAACTATTACAGGAATTACAAGCAAGAAACCATAAACTGGAAACCTTAAAATATCCCCGCCCAGGTAAAGAGAGAAAGAAATAATATAAAATACATGCCCTAACAAAAAGGCAACCATCCCAATAAGGAAATACTTCTCGTTCTCCTGAGAAAGCAAAAAAGTATCGCCTAAAGCCCCGAAAATCAATGCAAAAACGATTAATACATCGAATTGATTTATTGCGAAAGTTCCGAACGCATAATACAGGGCAAGTAAGGGCATCAACAAGGGTTTGCTGAATTTAATCAAATTTTTGCTTTCTTTTAAAATTCCATAAATATGGAGGATAGAATCCAAACAAAATAAGATTACAAAGAGATATTCAATCATTTTTTCAATCATTTGTAATATGATTATTATGTATTTTTAGACTTCTCAAGATATAAACATTGAGCTTGATCATTCTCTATAATTATAACCTCGTTTTATAAAGATCACCCAAACGCACCTTCGGGGGCAAATATAATATTAGAATTGTGATCAAAAATTGTTCCTTCGAAATATACGATAGGTTTTAAGCCATAACAAAGTTTTCCTATTATATCTTCTGCTCTTCCCTGTGGATCTCTTTTAGGAGTTATATCAACATTTACAACAAGCGTAGTTTTTCTGAGTTTGTTAATGAGTTCAATCACTTGAAAAGGATAATTAGAACCAATTGTTCTTACATACATCAAAAACCCTTCTAGATATTTTTCTCTCTCTTCTTCTGGTAGTTCCATACACTCTACTCTAAGGTCCTCCCATTCATATAAATACACCAAACCTTTTTCATTTTTCATTTCTTCTGGCTTTAATTCTCGAACAAGGCATTTCATTTGAAAAGAAGGGAGAATATCATATTTACGAGAATGTAGTACGAAACTTTCTGTCAAAGATGAAAACACCGTCTAATATTTTAGAAAGAAATAATATTTATTATTATACTAGAAAGTGATATTTATTAATCACTCAAAATATTAAAAGAATATTCTATAGACTATTAATTATATTTTAACTCTCATACAAGGTATAACTAATGAACGAAGAAAAAGACATGTTAATATTGACCGAAAAATTAAAGGACTATTTAAAAACTCTTGAAATTGATATAGTTGGAGTAGCTGATGTGAATAATGAACTTTTTGTTCAAGCACCTGAGGAGCACCAACCTAAAAACATTCTTGAAAAAGCAAAAAGCGTAATAGTTTTTGGTATACCAATGACAAGGAGTATTTTCAAATTGAAAAAACACCAACTTCAGCTCCTTCACAGGGAATACCACAGCCTATATAAAAATCTCGATATTATTTCAACGAAATTGGCAATATACATAGAATCTTTAGGGCATTACGCAATACCTATTCCGTCCTACAATCCGACTTCCTATAAAAATAATATTGAACCTTGGGGCGTGATTTCGCTTAAGCACGCATCGGTTGCCGCAGGTATCGGAAAAATTGCGAAAAATGGAATGATGATCCACCCAAGATATGGTACATTGGTTAGATTGGCTGCCGTTATAACGACCGCAAATTTATCCCCTGATCCCGTATTGGAAGAGGATATTTGCTTGGATTGTAATCTCTGCGTCGAAGCGTGCCCTTACGGAGCGTTCACGAACGAGGGAAAGTTTAATAAAATTATTTGCATGCCAAAAACGGTGAAACATGGCTTATTTTCGCTTCACTATAACGATCCAATGTTTCGGCAGAAAATTGAACTAGTTACAAATACAATGTTTTTGGAATATTCCATAGGATGCACGAGTTGCCAAGAAGCATGTCCACTTAACAAAAAACCATTAAAATAGGATTTAAAATAAAAGAAATAAAAAATAACTTGCATTTAACAATGATATCATGTACGGTTATCAGAAACGGCGTATTCGGCCCAACCGCGCTTCAGATCACCTTTAGTGCCCATCATTTCTTCTTTAATCCAACCATCGTAGATCTTCCACATTTGCTCTAAATTATTCGTTATTCGCACGCCTCTCTTTAATGGGTCCTTCCTAGCATTACTATAATCTAAGAAATAAACGATATATTCAGGGAAATATCCGCTATCGCCCTTGTTTGTTTTCCACGCCATGAATTTTTTTATTGCATTATCTCCCTTGTCGTAAACGGCTTTTGCTAAAACTTTTGAAGATTTCAATTTAAGTTCTTTCACGGAGTCCGACACTTGGATGTCTAAAAGATCTGTAATTTGACTGATTCGCACATCTTCTATGTTGGATGCATCTTTATCCGATCTAATTGGATCTGTTTCGATGAATCGAGGGTGGATGAGCTTAACGAATGGCATTAGACGAATCATTTTCCACTCGTTGTTATCCTTATCGAAAAATAAAGACGGTTGCATGATGGGCTCTCCTTCGTGGTCCGTGATAATGTCCAAGTATTCTAATTGCCCAACTAATTGAGGCTTTACCATTTTCATGGCCCTTCCGTCTCGAGTCGTGGTGATAAAACTTCTTGATTCGATTATTTCGAATTGAGACCAGATTTCTCTTCTTTGATCGTCTGTCAAGCCACCACCCACTCTCGTTAAAACTTGATAATTTCCATCGGGATACCTTAACGCAACGAGGGCAGTTGCAAGTTGATTTTCTCCCAATCGAGAGTCTTGCCGACCTTCTGCGATAGCAATTATCGCAACATCAAGAGTGTGAATTGGTTTAATTTTAAGGGTAAGATGTCCTGCTCGGACGATCAATCCCTCGTGTCCACCTTTAACCACGGTTTTAAAATAATATTCCTGCAAGTCGTGTGTATTGGAAAACGATTTCGTTCGAACAGGGGCGATCCTGCCATCTTTTTCGAATATTTCTGAAAGCTTATCATGACGTTCCCTGTATTCCTTTTCTAACCAATCTTTTCCATCTATTTCAACCACATCAAAAACTCGAAATCCAATTCGTTCTAAATCTTCATCGGATGAAGGATTTCTCCTATAACGCATCAAATCGTATACGGTTGATCGGGCGTTAAAATCAATGGGTGTTGTCGTTGATGCGTGCATCTCTCCCATAAAGAGGGCAGACTTAATCCCTTTTTTTTTCATGATTTGCTTCATTTCGTCATTAATAGGCAACCCGAGGAAGACCCGGTGAGTAGGCGTGTTAAAAAAGATCGATTCGTCTTTTTTTTCGTCGTAGTAATATCCTGTAAAAGCGCCATCAACTTTTACACTCGCTATGAAATTTTTTCCAGGAAGTCCTATGATGTCTTCTTCTCTTCTCGTTAAAAAGCGTTGAGTAATATTTTTTCGATAAAAATCTATTTTTTTAGCCAAATCAGAATAAGGTAGGCTTTCAGATTTGCCTCTTAAATATCCGTGGAAAGACGTCTCAATTTTATCTTTAGTTAATTTCATCGTTTTGTGCTACCTCGTTTTTTTTTTCTTTGGAAGTTTTATTTCTTGATCAGAGATGTGAAGAATAAGACAATATGAATCGTCCTTTACCCTTCCCTCTAAAAATGCTCTAGGAAATTTCCTTCCACCATCGTACAGAACTAAAGGTTCCTTTTTTTTTGTATCTGAATTGTAGGCCTCAACCAATGCAAATTTACCAGATAAAAATAATTTTTTAGCAATATCAAACAAAAATTTATAGGAAGCTCCATCGTAATGAGTGATAAAATAACTCTTACGAAACACATAATTCACAAGTAAATCCTTAGGCTCGAATAATTCTTCGGTTATCCTAACTGGTAGTGTCCCATGAACATTTCCTGTTGATCGTTCGTGTGGTCTCTCCTGTTTTTTTCCATCGGGTCTTATAATCACATCAAAAGACTTGAAATTATACACGGGATCGTAGTTATCTTTTACTGCGATTCTCGAAGTCGACTTGATATACCTCCCCGTCGTGTTTGGATCTACATCCACATCTTCATCCTTGAGTTTTTTCACGAGGTCAGGCTCCTCAAGAAGTTTTTCATCAGATTTTTCTCGATCAAAAATTAGATACCTTTTACTATCGACCTTTTTTCCATCAGGACTCAACCTAAAATATTTCTTTGTCCCGTGAGTGGGAATCAGTTCCAAGTTCTTTGCGTCAATCTTTTCGTAAGCCAAATATATTTTCATTTCTTCTTATCACCTCACCACACATCAAATTCGGGTTCTTCTTCCTCTTCTTCGTCATAATACAATATTTCTTGCGGTTTTAACATTACTGGGGCGATATATTCTCCAATAGCAACAAGCAATACATCATCTTTAGGAATGAGTATTGCGTCTTTCGGATCTACCGTATCGTAATAAGCATATGTGAATTTGTACAATTTATCTTGTTCCTCTAACAATTTTTCACAAGCTATCTTGAGATCTTGAAGATTTTCAGACTCTAAGACATACAACCTCTCAACATCATAGCAAAAATAATCGAGTAGATTAATCGTGCTTTCGATGTTAACGGGTCCAGAATACATCGACTTGGTTTTAGGTAACTCCTTGCCATCTTCACCAACCACGATCGTTTCTTTCGTGTAAAAACCGTCTTCGTTCAAATAAGAACTTCCCATTCCGCCCGAAGGAACGACGTGGGTGCCGTCAGACGAGAGATAAGCGTTTTTAAATATATTTCCATCGTTGTCCCTTCGCTCAATAATGATTTTTCCGTAAACATCGTCTCTCGAGAGCGCTTTCAACGAGCCCACAATGTCCTTTCCCTCTAATTGTAAGGTTAATTTTCTTGGCATTTTACATCCTCTATTTTCAAACTTATAAGTTCTAATTAAGGATTATTTAAAAAAACAATCAGTAAAGAATTTTTAATACTATACAAATTTCAACCTAATTTCAGATCGTTTTTAAAGCGATTTAAGAATTAAGAAATTGCACGTGAGAAATTTCATCTTCGTCTTTCGAGAACTTTATGACATTTTCAGCGCTTTCCTCAAATGTGTCGTCGTGAGATATGATAAAAAGTTGTTTGAAGCCTTTAATGTTTTGAATGCATTTAGCAAGGTTTAATCGCACATCGGAGTCCAAATTCGTAGTTGGTTCGTCAAAAAAGGCAAAATCAGCGTTAGTTAATATTTTCAAAATCGAAAGGCGAACGGATAATGCAACTGCCATTTGCTCGCCCCCTGATAATTGATTATATTCTTTTTCTATTTCAGGCGTGATGAGCCGCACGTTATAATCTTTTTCTAGTTTTAACTGAACGGCATCGGAATCAGTTAGTTCCCTGTAAATTTCAGATGCTAGTTGGTTGATTTTATTGAGTAATGCTTCAGTTATTTTTGGTCCAGCTTCTTTATAAATAAGGCGGAGAGATTCGGTGAGATCTCTTGAATAAACTAACCAAGCCCTTTGTTTTTCCAATTTCTCGAATTTTACTTGAAGGTCAACAAGGTGTTCCATTTTTTGTTCGTGTTTGAGCAAAATAGCGCCTTTTTCATCAATCTTTGTCTTCATTTGAATTGTTATTTCAAGCAAATTTTCCTTTTTAATCCTCGTCTCATTGAATTCTTCGTTGTTAAATAAGGTTAAAACATGCTTGATCTCTTTTTTGATAGAATCAAGGTTATTTTTAGTATTTTCCATGAGTTTGTTTTGTTTGGCAAGCTCTTTTTCGAGTTCGGGTACTTTATTGGCGATATTTATCGATTTTTGATACTTATTGTAATTTTCAATCGTTTTTTCTAATTCCTTTTTAACGGTCGTAAACTCTTCTGGAACATGTTTTAATTCGTTAATTTTTTTATCGAGTGGTTTTAAAATCTTCTCGAGCGGTTTTAATTCGGATAATAATTCGGTTTCTTCTTTCTGTAATTTGGGAAGTTCAACATTAATCTTTTCTTTATAAAGTTGGTATTGCTCGATTGAGGATTTAAGTTGCTCCTTGCGATGCATGAGCTCATCGAGGCGTTTCTTCAGCTCTAATTTCAAACTAACTTTTTCTTTTAGTTCTTTAATTTGATTGATATATTCAATGTATAATTTCTTCACACTTCTTAATTCTCCCTCGTCTTCTGATAATTGCTCGATTTTCTGTTGTAAGCCCGAAATTTTTTCAATTTTTTTGTTAAATTCATTTAATTTATTTATCGTTGATTTTAGTTCTTCTTTTAAGGGTACGAGTTGTTTATGGAAGTGATCTATAAGCGAATTTCCCTCGATGTTCTTGCATTTTTCGTTCAGAAAGGGACAATTTCCTCCTTTCGAGTTTTTTATGTTTTCTTCAAGGTGTGCAATTTCCGTATCGAGGGTGATTCTTTTTTCGTTAAGCTGATTATATTCGTTCTGGAATACCTCAAGTTGGGAATAATCGCTTCTAATTTTAGGAAGAACTTTCAATTTATCTTCCAATTCAAATTTCCTTTTATTATTTTCAAGGTGTTTTTCCTTGATTCCGTCTAAGTTTTCTTGATATGCCATTATGGTTTTAATCTGCCCTTGTAATTCTTCGATCTTTTTCTGGATATCTTCTGATTCATTAAAATTTTCTTCTAATTTGGGAATCATATTTTTCATACTTGAAATATCTCCAATTTGAGCACGAACCCTTTCGATTTTTGCGTTAAATTCTGTAATTCTTTTTTCTGAATTTGTTTTTTGTTCTTTAAAGGCTTGGAGTTTTAAATGATGTTCTTGAAGTTCTTTTTCTTTAATAATTAGTATCTTATGTTTAGTATGGTCTGAAAGTGCTTGTTTACAAATTTTTTCGGATTCTCTAGCTTCTAATAGATTTTTCTTGATAAGATCTGTGGTTTCTCCTTCACTTACTAATTTTTGTTCTAGTTCTTTCTGTTTAAGATCCAAATCTTTTAATTTTTCTTCCATTTTTTTTAATTTATCATGTTTTTCAGATACTTGCTTGAGCTCTTTTTCATTTGTTTCAAGATCAGATTCGAGTTTCTTAATTTCATCCTTTAATTGTTCTATTTCTTGCTCCGTTTCTTCTTTTTCCTTCAATTCTCCTTCCAATTTTCCCATTTCTACAGCTAATTCCTGAATCTCGTTCTTGAATAAATTCACTAATTTAATCCCTTTTTCATAAATATTACGATACACATCTACATTTAAAATTGGATTAAAAAATTTCATTCGTTCAGTAGGCGTTCGGAGAAATGGTTCGGTAAAAGTCCCTTGAGGGATGCCTATGGAAGTCTCAAAAATGTTGGAAAGGTTCAAATCTTTTCTTAATGAAAATTGCGTTTTTAACCAGGCTATAAGGTCGCTTTTATTATCTATGTTTTGAATCAAAACGCCTGTCCGAGCGTCTGATATTTCTATCGCATTATTCTGTTTCCCAATCGTCCTTTCCACGATAAAAACATCGTCGTTGAGACCCACAACCCATAATTTAATTACACCGTATTTAGGTGTTTTTCTTACGGTGGTACGCACATAAGACTTTTGATTTCCTGGAAGATAATTGAATAATACATATCCAATCATGTTTAATATCGTTGATTTTCCCGTACCGTTTTGACCGAGTAACATGTTTAAACCTTCTTGAAATTCAATAGTAGTCCTTTTATGGGTTGTGATGTTTTGTAGTTCGATTTTTTTAATCAACATGCTTTAAAACACCTCAAAGTCAGATTCTTCATCCTCTTCTTCTCCGTCGTCTATATATAAATCCAAATCTATATCGTCAAATTCGTCATCATCGGAAAGTTCAAATCCTTCAATCCCATCTTTATCCTTAGCTTCAGTTTCTGGTTGATTTATGATTTTAAATAATTTTTCTTTATCCTCTTCTTCTTGTTGATATGTAGAGAATACTTCTTCGATGGATTCGAAGTCTTTTATATTAAGTTTGACCCATTCTTTAATTTGATTTCGTAATTTAGAATAATTTGGTTTTCTATCTGTTAATTCGGTTTTTAGATCGTCCATCAAGCCAAGTACTTTTTCTTTTATTGGGGAGAACTTCTGATTCTCTTCTACCAAGGCTAAGAAGATTTCCCGTTCTATTTCATCAATGGTCAAATCAGTACCAGATGTTTTTATGGTATCAAGAGAAGAATATAAATCCTTGCTATATGTTCTAACGTCTAATAGCGCAAATTCGTCTAAAATCTTTTTGCGAAGCTTATTAAGGTTAATTTCTAAACGAGAATACTTTATTTCTCCTTTTATTGAAAAAACTAAAATCATCGTATCAAGATCTTCTCTTGAAAAATTAGGATTGTTTTTTTTCAATGGAATGTTGTAATTTCTAACCCGTTGAACAATCATATCAATAGCTTGATCAAAGGAGTTTGTTGACCCAATATCAATCGAGCTCATGGAATAGAAGCGCCTATTTGGAATTAGATGAGGATCTGAAGCACCATTATCGCAGGCAATTGGTCTAATATTTCTTTTATAAAATTCCTTTCCCGTAATATTACAAATAATTGCCCCTCTAGGATATTGTAAACTCGGAATTTCGAAAATATCCGTTGTTTCTAAACTCCCTGGATTGAATATCCATGGTTCCGAAGCCGGATAAGAAAATGACCTGTGATAATGTCCTAATGCCAAATAATCAATCTTTTCACCAAGTTTCTTCAAATTATCGCTTATTTCTATACCTGGCTTTTTCTTGTCATAACCTTGAACGCCAAAGTGCATCATTAATATGTTAAACTTTGAGGAATCGGAGTTTATTTCGTTGTAAATAGATGGAAAAAGGTTTTCAGTAAAACTTCCATAGTAGGGAAGCCCATATATATTACAATCCTTTATTTGTATCGTTCCTCCCCTGCGAGTTTCGTGTGAGTATTTTTGAAAACTCACTTTTTTCGAATTTTTATCGAATTGCCCGTTTAGTAAAATAATTAATCCCAAATCGGCCAAGAAACTCATCCACGATTGGGAAGAATATATTGGATTGTCGTGATTTCCTTCAATGCATATAATTTTTATATCTCTTTTTAACCTTTTATTACATTCAAGCTGAAAATCGGTTACAATATTATAGACTTCACTTAGGACGGACGGTCCAATCTTCTTGTTATCGAATAGATCTCCAGAGATCAGAATGAAATCCACTTCTTCCTTGATACTAAGTTCCAAAATCCATTTAAAAGCCTCGAAATAATCCCGATATCGTTCTTCAAGATTGTATTGTTTTTTCCCGAGGTGCAGGTCCGCAATGTGGATATACTTAACAGGATCCATTATTAATTACTTTTATTTTTAGTTTGAATTAAATTTATTGCCTATATCGAAATCTAATTTCTTTTTCTTGATCTTTATCATCTATTATTGTCAATTTTTTCTCTGTATTACAATAATTATATGCATATTTTCTTATTTGAGCGGCCTCTTCCATTACTTTACGATCGCTTGGTATGTTATTCAAAAACATGTCGCTCGAAATTAAAATTACCTTACATTTTGCTCGAGATGTTAGAACATTAAATCGATTAAGATTATAAATAAATTCAACTTCAGCGTTGAGTTGATCCTTATCGGATAAACCAATTGAGGCAATAATAAATTCTCGATCCGATCCTTGAAATTTTTCAACTGAATAGACCGTATTTTTGAGTAGTTTCATTAATAAAGCAGGCTCGAGCAAGGTTTTTTTATCAATTGAATCTATCATTTTAGTATATATTTTTCGGATAATTAAGCGTCCTTGAGCGTTGTGAGGCGCAACAACACCAATTTTTTCCTTCCAAAAATTTTGCTCGTCTTGTTTAGTTTTGAGCTCACTCATTTTAAAATATCCAATTACAAGTTCTGAAACCATTTCAGCTTCTAATGTACTCACTCCTATCTCGTATTTATTATCGTGAACGAGAGCACCAACTATTTTATTTGGATCCAAAACATCCTTAATCCAAGTAGTTTTAATATTATTTAAGTTACCACCAAGTTTCAAACTTGCGTTTAATGGTGCAGCTTTTAATTTCTTATAAACTCCCAACATTGAAGTAAATTTCACAATTGCCTTGTTAGATCTGTAATTAACTTGGAGTTGACGGCTAGGAATTGAATGTGCTTGAACATAATAACCAAACAAGCTTTGCAGGACTTTTTCTAAATTTTTTGGAGGATTTAAAGGTTGCACGGGGGGAAGTTGATTATAATCACCAACTATAATTATTTTTGTAAGTTTTGCAATTTCTTGATTTCGATCGATTTCCAATCGGTTAATCATTGAAGCGTCTTCAATTAATTTATTTGGTTTATAGGTAATACTTGGTTTTCGGAGCTCAAGCTTAACATTTCTTACGAATTGGAGGCTCGACATGAAATAATCAACTTGTAGTTGACTTGCCTCGTCAACGATAATCAGATCGAAATAAAAGTCGGATCTTACCCTTTCTTTTAAATGATATAATTGATGAGCATTTGCGAATAAAATAAAATCCTCTTCTAAGGACTCTTCTAATGGTCTTGTTGCGGTGACCGTTCTAGATTGACCGTTTAATTTCCAAGAATATCCCTTTCTTAGCAAATCGTCCACATCCCTGCACCCTGCTTTTTTATCAACGGGTTTTTGATGTTCAGAGCGTAAAAATATTAGTTGGGTTTTTGCTGAACTTGTTGGATTTCCTGATTTATCATTGCTTTGTCGCACTTTATTTATAATAACTCGAATTGCTGCGTAGGAAAACGCAGTTACCAAGATCCTATTTTTAATACATTTCTGCTTATTTCTCTCGATATATTCGTCAATCAGGGCTGCAATTGTTTGGGATTTTCCCGTACCTGGGGGGCCTTGAATTGCAGAAATAAATTGTCCTAAAGAATTATTAATTGCTCGCGATTGAGATCTATCTGGAGGAGGTAATATTGGAGTAATTAATGGTCTCTTCAAATTATTTTTTTTCACATCGATAAGCTGAAATAGCAGTTCTGGAGCAAACAAATAGATCGAAGGCGAATTAAATACCCAACTTGAAGGCCAGCGTAGTTTAGGATTAGATCTAACCTTCCATAAATAGGAGCGCCGACTTCCTAACCATGAAGTACCGAAGGAGTGTCTTTGGAGAAGTCCGTCTTCACGATAGAGCTTGTTTGACCAACTATCAACAGATGTGGGATATACATACCAAGCAGTATCGTTAACATTATGAATATATTTTCTAAAGAACTTTCCCCTAGTTAATTCAGATTCAACGATATATCCATTGTTTTCATTGCTCCAGGTTAATTTTTTAATAATTATCTTGCATTTTTCCATGTTATTTCCTGATCTCATTCCTCTTTTATTGTCAGGAATTAAATAGACGCGATCACCTTCGTCTATTTTCATGTTGCTCGAAAGATTTACTAAAAAGAATTGAAAGGATACCTTTTTATCAAAGTCAAGCATCTGCAAGTTAGTAACCTTACCAGCAGCTAATTTTGCAATGCTATATTCGGGATATATCGTTCGAAATCCTTCAGCTTCGGTTTCGTCCATCGCACCGAGGTATTTAGAAAATAAGTACCATACTTGGGCTATTGGGTGGTAATGCGAATCTAAAAAAACGCTTTTTAACTTCTTATCAGTTATGACTCTTGAATGTTTTGAAACAAAACTCCCCCCCTCTCTTTGGAAGTAGGATCTCAAGTCGTTAATAGTCCTGACTTTAAACATGAGTTGCTGCTTGAGCTTTTTCTTTAATTCTTTATTTTTAGTGGGATCTTCTTCAAGAAGATAATCGTACCAGTTATTGAAATCCATATAATTGAAATGAGGAATCCAATACATCGAATTTACCTTTTTATCAAGCAGTCTTTTTGCGATTTCGTGCCAGGTGTAAGATATTATGCCTGGAATTCCAAAAATGGTCTCAGAAAACTTTTGAATGTCAAATAATTTTTTATGCTGATACGGATGGGTTACCTCCGAATCAGAAGGTTTGAATAGAGAAAGAATCGAATTTAAAGAGTTAGCCGTTTTGGGATCGTCAATGATGTATTCAAGAGTGCGCTCGAGCATGTCTTGAAAATTGTTTAATTGTCTTGAAGACCAATAATAAAAGCTCGTTGTTGGTCCAAAAAACTTTCCAGGCTCAAAAGCTTCCACTACAACATAATTTTCAATGATATTGCACATATCAAATATTGTACTAAGGTAATTTATCACATGTTTTGAGAACTTCGCTTCGGATTCATCAGTGTCTCCCTCGTTCACGGAAGCGAACTGATAAATAACAATGGTTCGCTTACGAACCCCAGTTCCATTTTTTCTTGGTTCTCCTTTAGGAAATATTAGAAATTTCTTTAGCGTGATTAAATAATTTAAAAACAACTCTACATATTCTAAAGGTATTTTTCGGAACAAAAATGCGTTGAGCATTTCGTGTATTTCCTTGGCAGTTTTGTGGGCTTTCAATGCTTCGTCCCAAACTTGCCACCAGTTGTCAAACATTAAACTATAAGCAGAATTTGGTGATATTGAAATATATAAATAAAGACCAACACCATATACTCTTTGATTAGCTGGATCGGTCTCAATAGCAATGTTTAAAGCGATTGATGTAAATTTAGGTATTAAATAGGCATGAACCTGCCCCATCTGAGGGGGGATGATATCGTCGTTTATAATTGCGCGAGCTTTCAAGTCTAATAGTGGTTTCTCAGAATACAATGGTTCGGGAGTATCGCCAATCTGAATGCTTTTCAAATTATTGTTCACATCCCCTATCGTTTTCATTCCCTTTTCCATCAATTGTTGAGCAATAGAAGTAGATGTATATGGAAGCAACATTAAAGACCAATCCTCTGGAGAAGTTGATCCATCAACTCCTAAGAATTTTTTACAATCCTCAATAAAAAAACAATAACCGCAATTAGATTGAATGTTTACTGGAATATTTGAAATATTGCAAGGTGTTTTCATCCAGAGTTTTTTAATCTCATTGATGGTCTCTATGAAGATTCTATGCGATTCGTTAAAATGGATTCCGATGGAAAGCTCGTGAATATCTTGAATATTTTTAATCATGAGTTTGTCGTCAGTATTATAAGGAAAGATGGCGTTGTTATCGATATTTATGAAAAATTTATCAGTTAATCTTTTATGACGCAAATAATACGAAAGCGTCCACATATAATAAAATATTTCTGTAAATTGCTTTTTCCCGATCTTTTCTTTCCTTATGTTTTTAATGTCTATTACATTTATTCCGTATCGATTATTCAGTTCGATTTCGGGAATTGAGCGAACAGTACCCTCGGGTAAAAGCTCTTTAGTTTTTCTAGCGTTTTTTCCCTTAATTTTTTGAATCACGAGAATATCGGGTCTTTGCCTTGCGTAATCTACAGGCACTCGATCGTTTGGATGCTTTAATTCGAATAAGTCTCGAAAAAAGGATTCGGGAATTTCAAACTCGTGTTCGAGCAAGACGAGAAAATCATCTTGAGAGCTTGAAAGCATTGAATGATAACTCAAAAATTCTTTTTCGTCTAAAAAAGATTCCGTGACACTACTATTTTGAGAGATCTCGCATTTAACATTGGTTAAACTAGTTATTTTTGAATATACTTTTTGTTCGTACTTTTTTCCAAGCTTTTCAAGGTTTTCGGATCCCCGATATTTTCGCTTGGGTTTTTCGAGCTCCACTATTGGATCGAACCACAAGTATGGTTTATTTCTACCAAGATCTAGAAAGAGCTGCCTTTCGCATTGTGTTTGAACATACCGGGTTAAAACCTGCTTGTTAAAATTATTCTTATCCATGATTATATCTTATACTATATTAAATCCAGATAATTCGTCATTAGTTCTTTAACTATTGTGTTACTCATAAATAATCCTTTAATAATCTTTTAAATTAAAAATCGCTTTAATATACAAGGTCTCTAAAAGATTATTAATAGGCTATTTTTACTTTCTTCATGGATTAATGAAAAAATTATCTGGCAGTAGCGATTTAAAAATGATCTAAATTTAAATTTCTTATCGTATTTAGTTAAGAAATACTCTTATAAACGGGCAATCGAGACGCGAAAATGGCTAAAAAACCAGTAGATAAAGAAATAAAGGATTTTGTTGATAAATTAAATAGAACAATAAAAGATTCTAGCGTTCCCCCTCGAATCAGCAAGGCTATTTCCATGTTCAAGAAACAGAGAAACTTACTTTACCTTGATAAGAATGGGGCTGAATTAAAGGCAGTAATCAAATCGCAAACAAACAACGATTTGGACTACGCCATCTCAATTAAAAGCGACGGCAATTTCTTTTGTGGAACCCAAAATCTTCGTCCTTGTGGAGGGTTGAGAGGTAAAATATGCAAGCACATCATATTAGGATTGATCGCCGCAATTAAATCGGGCGAAGCAGACATTAATAGCATGATAGAGTGGGTTCAAAAAACGAGCTCTAATAAGCCCTCCTTGCTTAGAGACGAGGCAATGGAGATATTCGTCAAATATAAATGCGCATTAGATGGTGAAATAGAATGGAGACCCATTGAGCTTCTTCCCGAAGATTTCATAGCGTTCTAAATAATGAATCACAAATAATCATGCTAGAAAATTTAGATATTAAAAAAATTTTTGACATCTTGGACGCTATATCCTCCAAACTAAGCGAAATCTTGATTAGAGGTATTGAAAATATTGGTCAAGGTGAACTTGATGATATTGCCAGATTAAACTCCAAGTTTCAAAAAATGAACTTGGAAGTTGCAAGCGATTTATTAAATTCCTTTTTCGAAAAAATTGATCATCTTAAAAATGGAATCAATGACAACAAACTAAAAAATAGCTTGGCAAGCGATATATTAAAAGTTATCACCTCAATGAAGATGTTTGAGATAGTTTTAACAACCGAAATAGTAAAAAACGGACTAAAAACAGTAGAAGAATGATATGAGTCTTCAAATAGAGAATGTGTCTAAACAAATCAAGCAATTAATGGAAAATTTAACCTATAACGGTTTAAATTTAGTTTCAAAAGAAAATATCAGGCAATTAGAATTATTCCTGCAAAACACCTCCCAGCTAGGAGCCTATCGTCTCGCTACATCTTTAAGATACTTGCACGTGGAACTTAATCGCTTTTTAACCAACAGTTCAGCTTTCAACATTGAAAGATATGTTTTTTTTTTAAATAATTGTTGGTTGCAAAGTCGTGCTTTTTTGTCAGAAACCCTTTTAAAAGATAAACGCAAAATTTTTAAAGAAACACTTATGAAGAGGCCTTCCAAGCCTCAATTATTAAAAGAATTAGAGCTTAGAGTTGCTGGAATCGAAAAAGTCTTATTAGAAGGTTCAATGTTTGGATTTATTTTTCACATCCTCAGCTTGTCTGGTCAAAGTAAGGGTAAAATATTTCAGTGGAGCTTATTACAACCACCTCAGGGTTCAATACAACCAGAATTATTATTGGGGCAATCTTTTAAAAATTCAAGACCAAAATCTTTGATAGGTTCGATTATATATAAGAAATTTCAAGCACAAAATGTGCCGAATTTGGAGAAGGAAGGCATTATTTTTCTTATGAGGGAGCCAAATACGAAGATTCTTTTTACAAAAAAAGAATCAAATAAAAATGTTTCTTATGATTCTGATTCAATTGCTATTTTACAAGATTATAGCCAATCTGCTTCTGAAATACTCCAGCTCATAGAAAATAATGACAATTCCACACCTTTTGATGTACCAAAGATTAGTTTAGATTATATCTACCTTAAGAATGTTAAAATATCTAATTTCGAAAGAGAAAATAATAAGTATTCCAAGAATAATACTGTCGTTTTTAAAATTGAACATAAAAATCATTACAATCTCCACACCAGAATACTGGATAAAATAATCAATCAAAAACTCATTAATAAGCTAGAATTGTTCTACGAAAATCAAAATCTAATTGAAGGAATGTTTGGAAAATTATGTATGCAACGAGGACAGCTCG
>JAFGGO010000100.1 GCA_016930515.1 Promethearchaeota archaeon
AACACTAAATAAAAGTGCAATTAAATTTAAAGCTTTAGAACTTTTACATCTTATTTTTTTTACCCTAATAATAAATTTGTACCTTGTTTAACTTTTTATTTTCTAATCTAAATTGTTCATTAAATTTTATTCGTATTAAATATTATATTAATTAATTAAAAAATTCCTTTAAATCAACCAAAAATTGTATTCTACAAGGCTCTTAGAGTATAGGCCCAAAACAGAAAATTCGAATATAAAAAAAAACCACGATTTACGAATATTAAGAATAATCTGTCAAAAACCTTATTTTACAGGATCTGGAATTAATTTTATTAGTTTGATAAAACAATCAAAGAAAATGGGAATTGAACAAGCCGCTGTTTTTGGTCAAACAAGCGGAGAAGAAAATCCCCTAAAAGGTTTGGTTTCTAAAGAGTATACTTTCCCAGTTCGTTTTAAAAACGACAAAAAAAATATTCAATGCGATGTTCCATTCACTATAGCTGGAATGTCGGATAAAATGCCTTATAAATCCACAAAATTTTCAGATTTTACACTAGACATGTTAGAATCCTATTTAGAAACCTTTGCCGTTAAAATTAATCGAGCAGTTGAGGTTTTCCAACCCACTATTATTCATATACATCACCTATGGTTAATTTCAGCTCTCTCTCGCGTATTATATCCCGAGATTCCCATCGTTGCAACTTGCCATAATACAGCACTCAGACAAATGATTTCGGCGCCTCAATTAAGAGAATATGTTGAGAACCCAATTAAAAATATTAATAAAATTGCCGTTATAGGGAAAGAACAGGAACAACGAGTAAAGAATATTTATGGTTTTAAACCATTGAAGTATGACGATCAATTTTTACACATTGGGCAAGGTATTAATACAGATCTTTTTTATCCCTTAAATTATAATCAAATTTCAAAAGATACTTCTATTCCTAAGAAAATCGTGTATGTGGGAAAGCTATGCTTTTCAAAAGGCGTTCCTCAACTTTTAGAGGCATTTAAAGAAATACAGAAAGAAAGAACGGATAAATTAGAACTTTTTATCATTGGAAGTGGGGACGGAAAAGAGCATGAGCATATCTTGGATGGAAAGTATAAATCAAACCAATCCATAAAATTTTTAGGACAACTTGATCAAGAACAACTCTCTAAATATTTAAGAGAGTGCAATGTTTTTGTTTTACCGAGTTTTTACGATGGATTTCCTAAAGTCTTATTAGAATCACTTGCGTGTGGATGCAATGCAGTAATTACCGACCTTCCTGGTGTAAAAGAAGAGCTTTACGAAAAGCTAGGCGAAATAACCAACATATCATTCGTGCCGCTACCTATAATGAAATCTTTAGACGAACCCTTAAAAGATTCACTTCCAGAATTTGTCAGTAAGCTCAAAAAAGCAATTTCTATTCAACTATCTAATAATAATATTTCAGACGATAATAAGCAATATCCCGAAAAAATAAGAAAGATTTACGGGGATAAAGCGCTTTTTGATAAGTACTTGAGTGAATATAATAATTTGATTTCCTAGTAGAAATCTCAAATTCTTTAGTAATTATTTTCTAAGGTTCTTTCAATTTAATTATAAAAATATAATTACAAAAATTCCAGTTTTATTACAAACCAATTTAAAAAGAGTTAGTAAGATCATCGATTCAATCTTATCAGAGAGTAATATGATGGATGTAGAAAAAATGAAATCCGAACTTGATATTCAAAAGCCTCAATTCTTCTGTTTAGTTCATAAATATCCTGCATTAGGATAAAATTAATATATTTCCCCCGATCTCAAGCGTGTTATTGTAAAAAATACTTTGAAACGCTAAAGACGAGAGGAGAACCTTGTTGGGTATGTCTTAAGATTTTTAAGTAGTGTATATTTTTTATATAATTCTTTATTATCGAATGCGTGCTTTTATCTTCTAATTTTTTTGGCATGACATTACCTCATTTTTTAAAATTGAATTTATTCTTCTATAAAATAAAAAAATTCCAATTTAAACTTTGACAAAAAGATAATAATTAAACATACATAGAAAATATTCTTTAGTTATAACGAGGAATTAGCATTATAGATATGGTTAATCAGAGTAAAAGTTAAAAATATAGTCCAAGCCATGAAATAATAGAAATTAATTATAGTTGAAAAACTGAAAAAAAAGCCGAATAATAACAAGAATAGATTGACCGCGTTCAAAAGATAATCGGAAAAATATCCCTTTTTTTCACGAACTCTTCTTCTCTGATTAATTATATTTATTGTATGAGATAGTAGAACCACTAAACAAAAAGTCACAAATATTTGAACGATATTATTTGAAATTGTCAAGGCGAAAATGCTTAATAGTGTTATTTGTGTTATTAAGTCTAACACTTGGAAAAAAATTAGAGCACGAATGGAGAATTGTTTATTATAATTGGAATAATAAAGCATTTTTCTAGAATTTAATGACAATATAAAGAAATAGACTAACAGGAAAACGATGCATGAGATCTCAATTAAATGATTAAATGAATTTAAAGTAATCTTGATAAATAACACTATAAAACATATGAAATTCGTTATCAAGGCAGCTATAAATAGATTTTTGGGTTTTTTTAAAATACGATTTAATGTTTTCGCTTGAAAATAACTTAACCTTTTAAATAATAGATTATATTGATGAAGGAACATTGAGGAAACGATGAAATTAAACCCTTCTTCAAATTGTTTTTTATTAATTCCGTTATTTCGAATGGTTAATCCATCTTCAGTAGTATTAACAATTGAAATATCGTCGTGTGATAATTTTAATGGAGGTTTTTGGATTTTTCCTATTTTGAATGCAATTTGAAGCGTGCCAATAATGGACATTAATCCCAAACAGATGTATAAAATGTCAAGATTGGGCCAAAAATGAATTGGTTTTCCGCCAACCGTAATTTGGACTGAATAACCTAAAGAGATGAGATAGAATCCGCAAGAACTTATAATGATATATCCAACTTGAAAAACGATTCTTGCATGTCGTTCTGCTACCGTGCTAAATATGGGTATTCCCGCCGAAATGTGAATTGACCGCAGGTTTTCAAATAGAGAAACAGAAAACAATAAAAACAACACCGAGCTCATTTCAGTATAACCTGAAAAGATTGGGGCAATCAAAATAATTCCATCGTTTATTCTATCGAATATCAGGTCTTGATACGATCCTTTTGGGCTTTTCGTGTTCTTTAAACGAGCTAATGCCCCATCGATATTATCCATCATTGCAATGGTGATTATTAAAAAAATAATCAAGAAAGCGCTTAAAAATAAGCCAGTTGCATTTAAATAAGGAAAAAATGAGAATATAACGACAATTAGGAGCGATAAGGCAAGACTTAAAAAATCAATTCTTAGAGGCGTAAATTTTAATGGAAGAAATATACATCTACACGTGTGATATGATATTTTCAACCATCCTTTCACGATTTTACCGTGATTATAAGCGTGATCCTCCAACCACTTGCCGTAATATTCGTCAAAAGTCATCAACGGCAACTTATACCCCTTTAAAGAAGATTACTTTTCTAAAATCATTGACTAATAAAATAACGAGAAAAACATAATGGCAATTAAAAACATTAAAGAGAAACTGAATATATAAGCAACGGGTTTGGGAAGCGAAGCATTACTACTGTCGCTACTGTCGCTACTGTCGCTACTGTCACTACTGTCGCTACTGTCACTACTGTCACTACTGTCGCTACTGTCGCTACTGTCGCTACTGTCGCTACTGTTATTAATGTCGCATGTTTTATCGTAATCTCTTCTTTCAAAAGTATCGTTAATTTTTGGTTTTTTATCTTGAATTTCGTATTCCTCATCCGTTTTTTTTATAGTGGATTCTTCAAATGGCTCACCACATTCCATACAAAAGCGAGATTCTGTTGAATGTTCCGCTCCGCATATTGGACAAAATTTGCTAATTTTTTTCACCTTTGGAATAAATTGTTTGATACTTTAAAATATGTCATGAATCTATAAAAAACATTCTTAGACCAATTTCTATATTAAATCATAATATGTTAAATTTAAAAAGCTTAGATATTATTTATTTCTTTTTAAAATTAGCTTAATAATAAATATTGGTGCGTTTAAGTTAAGATTCTAAGTATTTCAAATATTGGAATGGGAAAAAGGGCTATTCAGGCTTCTTTATACACGGATAGCAATTCTTGGAGCACGATATTATTATCATAATCATTTAAGTAAGTCTCATCTGAGAAGAAGCTCAAATGAGATGTTAGTCTCTCAATTTTGCACCAGATTCATTTATATGATAAAATCTTCAAATTTAGATCATTAAATTACAATTAATTAAGAGTTGTAAATTAAATGAAACGATATCAAAGTATCTTGATTTTAATTCCAATTTTAGTTGGTGCGTTTATCGGTGGCTTTATTGCTTGCATGTTCATATTACCTAACGGTTCGTGTCAAGAGACAGCCGGAGAAACGGTTGGAAACACTTATTATTGTTATACGGAAACAGATATAAATACGAGTTTAAACGAAATCGGATCGGGAGAGGGTACCATCGTACTTCGCCAGAATATTACCATTACATCCACCTTGGTAATCGATGGAGGGGGAGATTATCTGATTGAAGGTGTTGGGCTCTATTCTAACACGTCAAATACCTTGTTTATTAGTAATGCAAGATCCTGTATTATTCGTAATTTATTTCTTGAAGGCATAAATTTGAATTACATGATTAGTATCTCTAATTCACAAAATAATCCTGTTCGTCTCGAAAATTTAGATATGAGAAGTAAGACGGAATATAGTGGAATAGGTATACGTGTGAGCTCTGATAATGTGTGGATTCAAGATTGTCAAGTGCAAAATTTTCATCAAGGCATATATATAAACACATTCGCTAGTGAAGTTACTGTTCAATCGTGTGTTCTATCACATTTTGACGATGCTGCTTTCTATATTGTAGGTGATTTTAATGAAATAATAAGTAATACGATTGAAGACTGTGTAACCGCTATTGGACTTTATTCTGGTAGTTATGAGAATACAATATTGGATAACGACATTTCGGCTTATAAGAGTGCTGGAATAAATATGTACCATAGTGACAATAATATAATTTCGGGAAATTACATTCACGACAATTCCATAGAAGTATACTATAATATGGGCATTCTCGTGGGCTCAGATTCAGATTATAATCTAATAATCAATAATTACCTTCGAAACCTTGATAATCCCGATGCGGGTATTGTAGCTTACGGAGTTAGATTTACAAATACATACACTCATTACAATGTTGTTACGCATAACATTCTCCAAGATGTCGAAATAGCTTTTAATGGAGCAAGTACCACTGATACAGTTACAGAAAATACGATTTTCACTTCTCCCTAAAAATTATTCTTTTTATAACATTTTTTTCCTCTTTTTATTGAAAATAATAAAATCTATTACATAAAATAGATATTATCAATAATCAAATATTTGAAAAATAATCTAAACAAAAAATATTTTTATTCCTTAACAAAATTGGCAAAATAATTCTTTCTTCGATGTATTTATATCTCATTCTATTTTAATTTACCTAACTTTTGTATTAGAATCTTACTATCTAGATTAAAATCAAAAAACAAATTAGTAGAATGATGAATTACAAAAAATTGGTTTTATTAGCACTATTTATTTCTTGCCTGGGCATATCATTCCAATTAGTTAACGTTCCAAAAGCATCGGCAGCACCAAGCACATTTACGGACGGAACGGAGGATTTTTATAAAATAACATTTACGGAAGACGATTTCTTTTCGACATATAGCATGCCTGTTGAAGACCCACAACCTCCGTATAAAACTGCCTGGAGGGACGAATTTGACATAGTGGAATTAAAGATCGACGGACAAGATTTTAACATCACTTTTGACGTGCCATTCCAAAACCCGTGGGATCCTTTTTCTCGCAAGGATAAAGTAGAAATTCGATTTTACCAACAATTCGACTCTCTTACATACCACACATCAAATGGAGATTTTTATCCGTTTTATCAAGTCTTAGTTCTATATATGCATTCGATGGATATGGAACCTGTCGTGGTATTGCAACACGTGTCTTATCCTTCAATGTATCCAAGATTCGAAGACACATCTTCTTCTATTCCTTGGGCTTTATCTTTTGGTTCGTATTGGACAGGGACGGATTTTGGAAGTAGGACTCAATATATAGAAATCGGTCATATTTCTGGAAATACTATCCACGGAACCATTGATCCTAACGCGTTTAATGTGTCAGAATGCGAAAACATAATTGCGGCATCTTATTGCGTTAGCGGATACGACCTCTTCATCGATTTTGCCCCAGACTCGTATAACTTTCTTTTATCCTTGGAATCGGAATCGCTTCCAGGTTACGATATCATTATATTCTTTGGAATATCTATTGGCATTTGTATATTTCTAATATTCGTCAATAAATTCAAATGCTCAACTAAATAGATTAATAAATTAAAAAAA
>JAFGGO010000101.1 GCA_016930515.1 Promethearchaeota archaeon
ACCATCAACTCATTTGGACAATTATCAGGATTATCGGCCCTACTACGAGTCATGGGCGCCATTACAATCCGATTGTTAAGCTTAATATCGCCCGTCGTGTATTCTGTCAATAAAGGTTGTTGTTTTTCAGATATTATGAAAACCACTAATTCGTTTTTGATTCTAAGTTCACTATTTAAATATTTAAAGATTATTTATTTAATATTAAAATCTTCTTATTATATAGTATTTGGTTTTCAGTTCAACTTTTAACGATAAATAATACCAACCAAGCTACCCGAATGAAATGTTCCATATTAATACCCTCCCTCTTGATTAATTCGGGATATAATTCCATCGAATGTTTTGTTTTTTGATGTTGGCAATATAATGAGTATTTTGCTTGTTGATTCAATTGATGTAAAATTCAAGAAAAATTTGAACGAAAAACAATGCTGTTCTACAATAGTCCATCCTCAATCATTACGATCTTTTGAAGAAAAAATTAATAAAATTAACGAACTCCAAGAAGAATATCGATAACTGGAGACGCGTCAATTCCTGACAGGTTACGGTTATCTTGAGGATCTCATTATCATGGTATTTTAGGAGAAAATGATAATTTATAACAATAAAAACAAAGTGTAATAATTTTCTCCATTAAAGTTTTAGAATACGACTTCCGTGAATAATTCTTGAAATTTCTAAAATATCAATACTCTTCAATCGATAAACAATACGGAAATTACGATAGATTATTTCCCTAACTTCTGCGATCTCTAACTCGGGAACAATCCTTCCAAACTTTGGAAACTGTCTTAAATTCTCAATTATGTATATTATCTTTTTTGCAATATTTTGAGCGAATTTTGGAGCTATATTTTTATAGTAATTTATTATAGCTTCAAGATCGTCTGCTGCAACGGGAGACCATCTTATCTCAACCATTCTTCAAACCGTTTCTTTACTTCTTCGTGAGATAGAGACTCTCCATTATCTAATTGATCGAGACCTTTAAAAATAGCTTGCTGAATGTAAATAGACTCCATTATATCGTCGTAATTAGCATTTTCGGGAAGTCTTTTAATCGTTTCAATTACTTTTTCTTTTATCGTTGTCATGATTTCAATAATAATATCTGCTCAATCGTATTTATTTTTAATTGTCAGGGTAATAAAAATTCTGGAGTAGATAGAGCTACCGTGTAAAATTACTGTATCAAAAGGCATAAATAGTAAAAGCGAGTGAGGAATCTATTCTAATAATGGAAAAAAAATATATTTATAAAATATAACCCAATTGAAAGAATCATAGATGGTAACAATTAAAAAACAATATAAAATTAACATCGTTGGAGAACCTGGAGTTGGGAAGTCCTTATTCTTCAAGAGGTTGGGAAACAAAGAATTTAATCCAATCCTCACAATTGGTGCATATGTGATTAAAAAAGAAGTATTGAAACAAGGCACCATGTACCAATTTCTTGTATTTGACCAAGATAAACCCAAGAAATGGAATATCGATCAATTTATTTTGTCAAACACGGACGGTATAATCTTCATGTACGACATTACTGATAGATCGAGCCTAGAAACATTTGATAAATGGTTAAAAATAATCGAAAAAAACATCGATAAGCACGTTCCAATTGTCTTATTTGGAAACAAAAACGATCTCGAACATCAAAGAGAAGTTGATACTAGCATGGTTAATGAAATAAAGGAGAGTCACTACCTCTGGAAAGGTTTCGAAGGTTCGGCTAAAACCGGCAAAAATATAGAGGAGACTTTTTTTGCATTGTCAGAATTATTGCTGGATGAATCTCTCTATCAACAGTATTTAGACGGTTTTAAAATATTTGATCAAATGAAAATGCCATTTGCAGGGAAAACAAGCGTTGAAGATCAAGACGAGTTGGCGAGAGGAAGTAAAACTCACGCGATAAAGAAAGAGACCAAACTCGACTCTTCAATTAAGATTGAATCTTCCACGAAAAAGAACGATAAAATGATTGAAGAGTGTTCAGCAGATCCAGAAGCGAGCGGTGTATACGATAATCGTACACGAAGACAAGAGGAAAACGATTTTATTACTTTCAATAAAAAAAAATTCTACTTGCTAAATAACGGTTTTTTCTTGACAAAACATAATATCGGGTCCGTTTTAGACCTCACGGAACTATTTAAATTCGCTAAATTAGGGGGTTTATATTTACAAGATAACGAGATTTCCACTTTTGAAGGTATCGAACGATTCCCAGAATTAGACGCTTTATACTTGAGCAATAACAAAATACAAGGAATTTCTGGCCTCGAAAATAATAAAAAATTGATTGATTTAAAAATAGATGAAAATCAAATCGAGAGAATCGAAGGATTAAGCACCTTAGATAATTTGGAAAGGTTAGACCTGTCACGCAATCAAATTAAAAAGATCGAGAACCTCGACAATTTAACGAATCTTAAAGATTTACATCTCTCTAGCAATAATATTTCGAGAATCGAAAATCTTGATCATCTTGAAAACCTCACATCCTTAGGGCTCTCTGGAAACCCTATCTCTAAGATAGAAGGTCTAGACTCCTTAAAGGAGTTAAAGACTCTCGGCATGCAAGGGACATCCATAAATAAGATTGAAGGGTTATCAACTCTAAAAAAGCTTAAAAGCTTGTTTCTTGATAGTCATGGCGATATGTGTAAACTCACGGAGCTTGAAGGCTTAGAGCGCTTATCCAGCTTAATATTCCTTAGAATTAATTTCTTAGATAAAGAAACAAATACAATTATCGAGTTAGAAGACGTGATCATTGCTCGGTTTGTTTGCATGGTTAAAACAGGAGATTATCGCTCCATGGAGGATTGGAAAGGCGTGTTTAAGAAGTTTCCTTTAGCATTTCTTGACTATATCAACAAGTATTCTCTCAAGAACAGCGGTCATTGGATCATTCGTCAATCTACTTCGCGCTTGTTAGAAGTAATCAAGAAAATCATGGAAGATCCAGAATACATTGAAATTAAGAGAGCAAGGCAATCGTTTTGGAAGGACTTTCAAATCGAAGCGAATGTGGTTTTTATTGATAATCAAATACCCTCACAATTACAGAAGAGGGATAATTGGATATAAGATAACGGTTTAACTTTAATTAACTGTTTTTATAATTATAATAATTATAAAAAAAAAGGATTAAATAGTAGTATCTTTATCGTCGGTAAAGATAAATATCTCGTCGATTTTAGAGCTTAACGCTTTTGAGATTTTATGAGCGAGGACAAGAGAAGGATTGTATTTTCCTTTTTCAATATAGAGGATCGTTTCGCGCCGGACATTCACCATTTTTGCTAAATCACCCTGAGTGAGATCGTATCTGGCGCGCATTTCCTTGATTCGTGTTCTAAATTCCTCCCCTTTAGCCTTATTCTTCTTCTGCATTGGCCTGGACCTTTCTTTTTAATTGGAATTGCACAACCGCATTAGTCATTACGAAAATAATCCCCATTCCTATTAATCCGCAATAGATATACCAATTAAACGCAATTTCCCCGGTTGCTGAATCTAATACCATGATAACTATCCAGAGAATCCAAGATGCCCAAAACGATATTTCACTAGATTTACGCATGAGCCCTCGAGTCATTTCGTCTCTGAGTTGTAGCCCTTTTTTCCTTACATGTCTGTACACGAGTATTACGATCAAAATTTGTGCCAGAAATATCCCTATAACAAGCAGAAAAATTGTTCCCGTTATCATTTTGTTTTCACTTGTGATTTTTCTATCACAATTTGTTAGAAATAATTAACATGTTTAAATGTTAGGTTTTGATCACATTTTGTTAAATCTCATTCCTCAAAGAATTTGTAGCAATAATTTTTATTCAAGTTAAGTGTGAGTTTTCCAGATTCTCTTTTTTGAATATCTAATAATAACAATCGATTAATTTTGCCATAAAATATCCCGAGTTCTTGATATTTAGAATTAATATCACGAAATAGTTCAATTTTATGCCAAATGGATTTTTAAGATTAATTTTTTTATAATGAATTCAAT
>JAFGGO010000102.1 GCA_016930515.1 Promethearchaeota archaeon
AGATCGATTTAAATTATCGTAAGTATTAATAATCATTCTTTTTTTTATATTATTAACAAATTATAATAAAGAGTATATGAATGACAACAGAAGAAAAACCAAATTGGTATCCAATGTGGAAAAATTTAAAACTAGATATCCAAAAGCACGATCAGCTATTAGGAGTTCTCCCTGAGATCTATGAGGAGATATACATCGTTTCGCAAAAAAATCGCCCTCAAGGCATGAATTTTTTTGAATTTGTCGTTGGAGATATTCACGGAATTAGGATAAGTGAATTAGTAAAAGCGCAGCAAGAAGGGAAGAAAGTGGTAGCAACTTTCTGTCTCTATATCCCTGACGAGATAATTACTGCTTTGGACGCTATTGGAGTAGGATTATGTGGTGGCACAAACTTCTCTAACTTTGCCTCTGAAGGTTTACTTCCAGCAAACACTTGCGCATTGATCAAGTCTTCGTTAGGATTTGGATTGGGTAATATTTGTCCATATTATCAATTAGCAGATCTGATCGTGGGAGAGACTACATGTGATGGAAAGAAGAAATGCTGGGAAATATTAGCAAAAAGCAAGCCTGTTTATGTCGTTGAAACTCCTCAGTGCAAAGATAGGCTTCAAGCTAGAGAGCATTACCTTGCAGAATTAAGGGCCTTAATCACTAGACTCGAGGAACTAACTAAAAAGAGGCTCACAGCAGAAAATTTAAAAGCGGCAATGGAAAAGATGAAGAAGAAGAGACATCAACTCAAGAGAGTCTATAACACTCGAAAAAGCGATCCAGTTCCGATTTCAGGCAAAGATTCGTTATTAGTATCACAAATTGCATTCTACGACGACCCAGATAGGCAAATCCAAATGGTCGGACAACTAGCAGATGAATTAGAAAAGCGCGTTAAGGAAGGTGTTGGTGCACTCAATAAAGGAGCAAAAAGGATCCTCATCAGCGGTACACCCATGGCAATTCCAAATTGGAAGCTCCACCACCTCGTAGAAACGAAGGGAGCCGCCATTGTTGCTGAAGAAACTTGCACTGGCACGCGTTATTTCGAATCCGATTATAACATCAAAGGTAATACCGTGGAGGAACTCTTAGAAGTACTCGCTGATAGGTACATGAGCATTAATTGTGCTTGTTATACACCCAATTCAGGTAGAAAAGACGATATCAAACGCCAAGTTAAAGAATATAAAGCTGATGGCGTTATTTTATACACGCTCTCTTTCTGTCAGCCCTACGACATCGAATCTATAGGTTTAGAAAAGGATCTCAAGGAACAAGGAATACCAGTTCTATCAATAAATACTGATTATACTTCGGACGATGAAGGACAATTAAATACTCGGATTGAAGCATTTCTCGAAATGTTATAATTCTTTCTTTCTTTTTTTAATCTCAAAAAATTTCAGATTGTAATTAAATAAAAAAAAATAATAATGATGAAAGCAATTTTCCAGCTTGCACGAGATGCGGGTCTAATCGTCATCCTTGGCTTCTTTCATGCCTTTCTTAACTCCCTTTTTGATGCTACCTGACTTTATTGCCTTCTTCACGCCTTTTCCAGCGGCTTCGCTTCCAGTAACGCCTTCAACAATTCCACCAGCGGCTTTTGCAATTCCTTTTTTCAACTTTTTTCCTAATCCACCCATTACATTCACGTGATTTTTTATTGCTTGAATTTATTTATATTAAATTAATAATTTAATCGTGAAATATCGTTATAAATCTTTTGGACAAACCGTGATAAGGTTATTTTTCGATTAAAAAGCGCGATTACTAGCTATAATTATATAAGGACAAATAAAAGAAAAAAGAAAATGAGAGATTAGCGTTTATCTCTTTAAATTGGCGCTTACCCAATCGTAATAACCTTTCTCGTTGAGTTCCTTTGGAACTTCCTTGAAGAATTGGGCAGTTATGTCCTTGACGTGTTTTGCCGCAACCGGGTGGAACATCATTGCGAGATCAAGTCCTACTAAAGTAAGTGTCAAAGCGTTGATGATTTCCCACATTGGACCCCTGTATTCTCTCAAGCCCCATTCGGGAGCTGTTTTTTCGGACATCCAAGCCTCTCGAGCGCCCCAAGCGTTGGTCGTACCGCCACTGATTGGATAGGCAAGGTCTTTTTCGCCAAGCAGTCCAGCCATTCGCATCCTTTGATAAATGCTAAAAGAATATTCCATACCGTAACCAAGCGTTGCACACGTTGGGTCCATGACAATCCTATTTCTGGGAAGTCCTAATTCCACGGCGTCCTTGTTCATCTTGATTTGGTTGTTCAAATCCAAAGAGGTCCAGAGCAAGCAGTTATGGTCGTACTTGACCGCTAATGGAATGACTTCTTCCCAAGTTGCCTTATCGGCTGCGGAAAGCATCAAGACCTCGCTTTCAGTCGCAGGAGCAGTTTTTTCGAATAGTTCAATGTCCTTTTTCTTGTTTCCAGAACATCCAATAATGACTGGCACGTCAACAGTTTGCAAGATGTCTTCCAAGAGCTTTACCGATTTTGAAACGGGAGCGTCTCCCATGCCAGGATCGATGCTTAAGGAGTGAAATGTAATGAGATCGGCTCCGAACTTGTCAACTGCAAACTTAGCCCATTCGGGAGGGCTCTTCAACACGCTACCGTACTGTTCCTTGATTGGTTTAGGCGGGGAAAAATCAATGGTGTCGAAAACATCGTATGTGACCGCTGGAGGATTTGGATTTCGCTTGTCGAGACCTAGAAAATTGTAGAAGGGTGGAACTTTTTCTCCACCAATCGTGACGGTTTTTCCTTTCGATCGAATGAATTGGATCGTTTCGATCTCGCCAGGGAAATTAACATCAAACTTAAATTTTGCTGGAGTCCACTCGGCTTTTCCTACAGCAGGCAAGCCCATTGATTGAGCCGCCGCTGCTACTATACCAGGCAGCATCTGAAATTCGAGATATTCTGCTAAAAGATCAACGTCTTTCAGCTCGATTTCTTCTGTATCTTTCATGAGCTGCGCAAATTTTTTACTAAGTTCTTCAAATGGCATGTTAATTTACTTTATTGTTTGTGTTTTACTTGAAGATAATAATACTTAAGAAAAAATTACTAAAAATAAAAACTTGATGATTGAAACCCAAAGTGAGAGCTATTTAAATGACGTGCAAAAAGAGAAAAAAATGTGATCAAAATAATATAAAAGTGACAAAACTTTCGATCGTTATCGTCATTTAAATAATCTACCATTCAAATTTCGTTATAATTCGCCGATTTTCGACTTTTTAAAAATCGAAAACGAGATCGCTTCAGTATTAATTTTTAAACGATGATACTAATATTGAAATTAACAATTAATATTGATTTAACGGGGTAAAATATAAAAATGAATAAAAAAATCATAGCATTACTTGCGATCGTGGGGATTTGTGCGGTGAGCATTCCTCTTTCTATTTGGATAATCAGCTTGTCTTCTTCTACCACAACAAATACTCCCGAAATACCTACCATAACGAGTTATTCTCCCCGATCTTTTCTCAGAGTAAATACATCAGCCACAGAAGAGTTTAGCATCACGACTTCCTTTCCATCGGGCACGCATTTGAGCTATACATGGACCGTTAACGGTACGAACCAATCGCTCAACGCAAGCTCCTTTCTATTCGATGCTAACGGCAAGATAAGCGAGGAGGTCTATAAAATCAAGGTTAGCGTTACTGATGGCAATGTCATCCTTCAGCATACTTGGACCGTGCTCGTTAGCGACCATAGCGGAGGATTGATAATAGACCACGAATGTGTGGACTGGACGAGCATACCGATAGAATACATAACGCTTGCAAAGGAGCTGAATTTCCATTACGCCCATACTTCTCACGGTGGTCAAATAACATCGGGTCTTTACGACCTTCAATCCTTGAATCCAGTCTTCAATTTTTCATCCGGAGACCAGACTCTTCCTGATGAAAACGACACTTTATGCATCTTTGACGGTCAGGAAACGGAGGATTACATCACGCCCGATCTTTATTGGGAGACTTTTCAAGGAATAAAATATACTCAAAATGTAATTAACAATAATCTCGCCTTAAACTTATCAATGTGGAGTTGGTGTACCCAAGTAAATTATTACTCTGCAGACTCAATCGAAGAATACTTGGAAGTGATGAACGAATTCGAACAGAACTACTCGAGCAGGGGAGTCAGGTTCATATACATGACCGGAAACTGCGATACAGGTGACTTTTCCGAGCACGGAACTCCTGCAGATAGTGGAAATCAGAATCCTGAAGGGGGTTACCAAAGATACCTCAACAACCAGCGGATCAGGGAATATTGCTTGCTAAACGACAAGATCTTGTTCGATTTTGGTGATATCGAGTGCTGGCTCTACGATAACGACGGAGATTTTTACGATTACAGTAATTTCAAGTACGATACGGGTAGCGAAACGATTCTGGTACCAAAAAGACACTGGCAATATAGCAACCAAGACGAAGTGGCCCATACAACGGAAAAAAACTGCGAAAACAAGGCCAAGGCGTTTTGGTGGATGTTGGCAAAGATCGTTGAGTTGAATTTGGCATAAACACATTTTCAAATTTTATTTATATTTTATATTTTTTTTAATAATATAGCTTGAAGGTGGATTTTTGCATAGGATTTATAAAAAATCGTCCATAAATAAATATGACAAGTATTAAGTATAAGGGGTTTGATTTTAGATATGAATAAAAAAGCTATTGTAATTGTAATTATTATCGGAATAGCCGCATCCTTAGGTGGTGTTTATGCTTGGATTTTGTTCTTCAACGCAAACAATAGTAATCAAGGATCTGGTGGGAACATTAAAATCGATCATAATAGCGCCCATTTAGAAGATTTAAAAGCAATTCCAGAATCCTGGATCATAGAAGCGAAATCGAACTTGCACGTGGTTTATTGGCATACCTCACACGGTAGCCAAGTTGTAGATGGAATGTCACCATTGGACGACTTCATGAACGGGAGCGGATTGTACACTTATAACGACGGAGGAACCGACGGTGCGCTCGACCTGGTCGATATCAACGGTGCTGATTTAAGCGCAAATCTATACAATTTTAATGAAATCACGCGTACTTTTTTAGATGACACAAATAACAACAATATAAATGTTGTCATGTGGTCTTGGTGCGCTTTGCACACATCTCCTGAAGAAATAGGAACATATTTATCCAACATGAGCCAATTAGAATTGGAATATCCTGGCGTATCGTTCGTGTACATGACGGGGCATCTGGACGGAACTGGGGAAGACGGCCCCGTACATGTTGCCAACCAGATGATAAGGAATTACTGCTCGGTAAACAATAAGATCCTTTACGATTTTGCCGACATCGAATCTTACGATCCCGACGATAATTACTTCCTTGATCTGGGTGCTACCGATCATTGTGATTATGTAGGCGGTAACTGGGCGTTGGAATGGCAAAACACTCACACGATGGGAGTTCATTGGTACAGTTGTAGCTGTATTCACAGTATAGCACTTAATGGAAATATGAAAGCATATGGCGCTTGGAATCTCTTTGCAAGGTTAGCTGGTTGGTCAGGACCTTGAGTTAATCCTTAAATTCTTTTTATTTTTTACTAGATTTAAATATTTAACATGAAATGTTTTTATAAAGTTCTAAATATTTTATTGAATCACTTCATCAATCTAGCCCCAAAAAAAAATCTATAGTTATAAATACGATCCATTCTCATTCATATTCAAGGTTATATTTTTGAACGGGGTACGAAATAAACATGAGTAAAAAATTAACAGCTTTTGTAATTATCGGAATAATTGCAGCCATAAGCATAAGCGTGCCGGTTTACTTCACCTTTTTCTCTCCAATAGGAACGAACATAAACACAGGAACAAATCCTGATTCAAATCCTGATTCAGATCCTAATCCAAATCCAAATCCCAATCCATTACCTGCAGATTTAATCTTTGATCACAAGGACTTGAATATCAACAACATTCCAGAATCGTGGATTGAAGCGGCAAAGGAAATAAAATTCCATTACGCCCATACCTCTCACGGAGGACAAATTATAAACGGGTTAAGTTATGTCCAATCTGATAATGCGTTATTTAATTATTCAAGAGGGTTCAACAACCTTCCTCTTGAAGCAAACACGTTTTGCATGTACGACGGAAACGATTATTGGTCAGGTCCAGACACGGACACTTATATAGAACCTCCCATGTATTGGCATAGTCCAGACGGTATAAAGCACACCTACGATGTGATCGACGATAATCCTTCCATCACGCTTTCGATGTGGTGCTGGTGCTGTCAAGTCAGTTATTATCCGCAGGCGCAAATTCTGGAATATCTCGATCAACTGAATGAATTCGAGCAAAACTATTCAAGCAGGGGAGTCAGGTTCATATACATGACCGGAAACGCTGACGATGGAGATTATCCAGAAGGTACGCCTGCCGAAGGGACTAATCAAGATCCTGAAGCGGGTTATCAAAGATACGTTAACAACGAACTGATTCGAAATTATTGCGAGGAGAACGATAAGATCTTGTTTGATTTCGCGGATATAGAATGTTGGTTATACCACGAAAATGGAACTGCCTATGATCATAGTACTTATGATTATGGAACGGGTGATGATACGGTAGTTGTCCCGAAACGCCATTGGCAGTATAGTAATTTAGATGAAACTGCTCACACGACGCAATTGAACTGCAAAAATAAAGCTAAAGTCTTTTGGTCAATGTTAGCAACAATCGCTGGATGGGATGGTTCCTAAACTTTATTTCTATTATTTTTTCTTTTTTTTAATAAATATAAAACACCAATACTTCCAAAAGATGTCAGTATTAGTATTTCTATTGGAAATCCCGGAATTTGGGGGAGGTAATACCTCGTAAGTTCAAGGGTATCTCCGTCTCGGGTGCTTGTCAACCAAAATACATCCGGACCGTTTGAAACTAATTTCACTTGAACAAAGAACATTCTCGTGTAATTTGTCGTGTAAACTACCTGAAGTCTATCGAACGAATAGTCTCCGATTATCGCGCTCGAATTTTCGTTGATTTGTTCGCTTGTAGGAGCAGCAATTAACAAATACAATTTAAAATCCCCATTACCCGAGTGATTCAAGCTAATTTGAACCGTGCTGTTTGCTTCTAAAGAAAACACATAAAACGCCGAACTTCCCGTGTATAAATTCTCAGGTTGTGCGTCTGCCCGTGCGAGAGTAGCGGGAAGCAATAAAAAAGCGATGGTAACTAGCAAGAGGTATTTGTATTTTTTCATCGGTTCATGCAAGAACTAAACAATTTCTTGATCATAATATGAGCTTACTATTTTTTAACTTCTTGCAATAATTTTTTTTGCGTAATTCACAAGTCCTTCGGAGGCGATGATCTCTTGCAAAAACTTGGGCATTTTATTGATCGTGAACTGTTTATTTGAGGTTAAATTTGAAACGAGTCCTTTTTCAAAATCGATTTCAAGTTCGTCCCCCGTATTTACTTCTTGAATCTCCTTGAATTCCACGATCGGTAATCCAATGTTTATTGCGTTTCTAAAGAATATTCTCGCAAAGGAAGGCGCCAATACGCATTGTATTCCCGCGGTTTTTATCGCCAGAGGGGCTTGTTCCCTACTCGATCCACTTCCAAAATTAGAATCTGCTACAATTATGGAAATACCCTCGTTTTTGACTTTTGAATTAAAGTTTGGATCGAGGTCTTCCATGCAATGTTCTGCCAAAAATTTAGGGTCTGATTTTACCAAATAGCGTGCAGGAATGATCAAGTCCGTATTTATATTTTTTTCCTCGTATTTTATCACTTTTCCTTTCAAATTAATCACTCTTGAAATAATATCGTCCGAAATAATTATATATAATCGGGAGAGGTAATATATCCCTTGATCGCAGAGGCAGCAGCAATTGCAGGACCTGCCAAGTATACCTCGCTCTCTACATGACCCATTCTTCCAACGAAATTTCGATTAGTGGTTGAAACTGCTTTTTCTCCCGCAGCAAGAATCCCCATAAAACCACCTAAACAAGGACCACATGTAGGAGTTGAAACTATTGCCCCGGCGTCAATAAAAATTTCAAGCAAGCCTTCTTTCAAGGCATCCAGGTATATTTTTGGCGTTCCAGGTATTACGATGCACCGGACATTAGAATTTACTTTTTGATTTTTAAAAATTTTTGCGGCCACCCTCAAGTCTTCCAAGCGACCATTCGTACAAGACCCAATGACGGATTGATCGATTTCAACCTTCATTGCGTCAACTTCTGAAATTGGTTTGCTATTTTCGGGCAAATGAGGAAGCGCAACTTGAGGCTCTAGATTCGAACATTCGAATTCAATGATATCTATATATTCTGCGTCCTTATCGCTAAAGTACGGTTTTTGGTGTGTATATGCCCAATCCAGATATTCTGCCGTTTTTCCATCAGGAGCAATGATTCCGTTTTTCCCTCCAGCCTCGACTGCCATGTTGCACATCGTCAGCCGACCGGACACGGATAAATTGTCGATTACCTCTCCCGTGAACTCCATTGCCTTATAGGTTGCGCCATCAACACCAATCTCACCAATTGTGTATAATATCAAGTCTTTACCAGAGACATATTCTCCGAGTTTTCCAGTATATACGAATTTTATTGACTCCGGGATTTTAAACCAGCACTTTCCTAAAACCATTGCAACTCCCAAATCGGTCGAACCAACACCAGTAGAAAAAGCACCAAGGGCACCATAAGTACAAGTGTGAGAATCAGCCCCGATAAAAACATCTCCCGGAGACACCAAACCTTGTTCTGGAATGAGACAATGCTCGATTCCAACCCGACCTTGTTCGAAATAATGCTCGATCTGGTGCTCGTGAGCGAACTCCCTAAGCATCTTACACTGCTCTGCAGAAGCAACATCCTTGTTCGGAGCAAAATGATCGGGAGTCAGCACGATCTTTGACTTGTCAAAAACACCTTTTCCCGTTCCTTTAACTATCTCGTTAAATACCTTTATGGAAATTGGTGCTGTTATATCGTTTGCCAAGCATTTATCAATGCGCGCTAAGACGAAATCGCCTGCCGAAGGATTATTTTCCTCGCAATGATCTCTCAATATCTTTTCCGTAATTGTAAAACCCATATTTTAAACCTTATTGCGTATTTCTAAAAACGCTGGTAAATTCTCGTAAATATGGTTTGAAAATGAACCATTCAATAAAATTTTTTCTTATATTTAGATAAATCAGATATAGAGGAGGGGATTATTTCACTCGTAATTAAAATTATTTAACAAAACAATTCTAAACCATTTCAATTTTTAAAATAGGAATGATCATCTCTTGTAGTATTTGATCTGATTCTGCCCACAAGTAAAAAAGCTTGTTCTTAATAGGAACAATCACAGCTTTTCCGATCTCTCTAAAGTTACTATCTTCAATATTCACCATATCGTTCTCCTCCACATTGACCTTGGTAAAGTATTCCGATTTTCGAAATTCCTCCATGCTAGTTCCCATCTTGAAAACGGGGAATATTTTCTTATCAATTTCTATAGTATCATCGAGAAATTGAAATTCCTTTATATCAAAAAAATACGATTTCATTTCTTTAGTTTTCTTTTTCAACCGATTAACAAAAAATTGTAGAGCGTTTTTATCTTTTTCAATGTTGTAATCAAAAATGAACAAGTGATAACTATTATCCTTCAAGTATCGTGCGTGTGGAGCGTAGAGCATGCAGTCGTAAACTACATAATCTAAGAGAGGCATCTCCTTTCTAACTATGAGAGATTTGACCTTCCAACCTTTATCCATGAGCGGTTTAAAATATGGTTTGATAAAATCGTCAATGTCTTCGTATTTTAATTCAATACCATTAGAATAAATTTTATCCAATTCATTGGAGTGTTCGATCTTTAATTCCTTAAGAAATTCAAGTTCTTTCCGTTTTTTAGATATCACTCTTTCATAGTAATCGGTAGGTTTCGTTGCAATAAATATCGTGGCGTTTTTTGATGTATCTGCTTGACCCCTTTCCATGACTACCTTCATATTGACAAGTTTTCGTAGTGTGGAATATATCGTCGTTCTTTTCATATTTCCTGGAAGTGCATGGATGAGTTCCTTAACAATGCTCCCCCTATTTCCCGACTTAATCAGCGTGAAATATACTAAAGCTTCCTTATAATTCAAACCTGTATTTTGAAATATTTGCACGAAATTTTTTTCTTTCTGAAACCGACTCATCATATATTTTAATTTTTATTTGTATTTAAGATTTGTCGATCTGTTTTCGACACGATAACATTTAAAAATAAGAGGGATTTTACATTATTATCAACATGTTAAATGATAAAATCTAACAAATTCTAGAGGTTTTTTCTTGAGTGATTTGAATCTTGAAAACATTAGTTTTGAAAAATATCATGGACTAGGAAACGATTATATCCTCCTTAACGATATTGAATTGGCCATTCCAGAAGAAAAAAAAGGCGAACTCGCCAAGCAATTATGTCGATTCCATTTTTCAATAGGAGCAGATGGCGTGATATTTGTCTGTAGCTCAAAAAAAGCAGACATTAAAATGAGGATTTTTAACGCCGATGGATCAGAAGCAGAAATGTGTGGGAATGGAATTCGATGCTTCTCAAAACACATATACGAGCGAAATATCGTAAAAAAAGACCTTATTCAAGTTGAAACTCTCAAGATCGTCACGATAGCCGAATTAAATGTGCGGGACGGCGAAGTAAAAACCGTAAAAATCGACATGGGTCCACCAATATTGGAGTGCGATAAAATACCTGTCAAGACAAATAAAAATACGGGAAAATGCTTAAACGAAGAAATTGCTGTCTTAGATAAAATTTTCAATTTTTCAGCAGTATCGATGGGTAACCCCCACGCGGTCATTTTCGTGAAGAAACAACTCACAAACGACGAATTAAATCGATATGGCAATCTCATCGAGTCCCATCATTATTTTCCTAACAAGATAAATGTTGAATTTGTCACCATAAAATCAAAAACAGAAGCCAATCTTCGAGTATTCGAAAGAGGAGTAGGGATCACGAATTCGTGCGGAACGGGTACATGCGCTGCCGTGGTTGCAGGAACTATTTTAGGGATATTTGAAAAGAAGGCTCCCGTGATTGTACACAATGATGGAGGAGTCCTTATAATAACCTATACGGGGAAAACTGTATACATGGAAGGACCAGTTGAGCGAGTATTTGTCGGGACTATCGAAAAATTAACAATTTAAAGGGAATCAATATGAAATACGAAAAGTGGTTAAAAAACAAGGAACTAGAATATCTGGAAGACACCCTGCATTTCGGAGGCATGAATGTGATCGATTTAGCAGAAAGATACGGAACACCCGTTTACATTATCAACGAACAGCTCCTGAGAAAAAGGTACAAAGAACTTAAATCGTTGTTAGATAATACTTATAAGAAAAATGAGATCCATTACGCAGTGAAAGCGAATTCAAACCTTTCAGTTCTCAGTATCTTGAACTCAGAGGGTGCGTCCTTCGATTGTTCGTCCGTAGGAGAGATTCACGCCTGTTTTAAGGCAGGAATCAAGCCAGAAAAGATATTTTATACGGGAAACATGTTCACGAACGAGGATTTTAAATACGCAATTGAAAATAATGTCCGCATAAATTTAGATAGTGTAAGTCAGATATCGCGCTTAGCACGAATGTACGATGGGTTGGACAACAAGAAACAAACTTTTTCAGTGCGTTTTAATCCTGAATTCGGAGCAGGTCATCATCCACACACTATCACGGGAGGGAGAAACATCAAATTTGGTATATTAGAAGAGCAAATGGTCGAGGCATACTCTCTCGCCCGTGAATTGGGATTTGAAACTTTTGGAACCCACATGCATATAGGTTCTGGTATTATTGATGCTCAAGATTACCAAAAAGCCACAGAAAAATATCTATCGACCATAACCAGAGTTTCTGAAACACTTGGAATCTCTTTCGACTTCGTTGATTTTGGAGGTGGCCTTGGAATCCCTTATAGACCCGATCAAGACCCCCTCGATTTGCAGGCTTACAATAACATCGTCATAGATCAATTTAAGACATTAGTTAATCGAGGTACGATCGGAGAACCTACACTAAAAATCGAGCCCGGGCGATATATCGCAGGTGAAGCGAGCGTGTTGATAACCCAGATTAATACAATCAAGAATAACGGATATAAACTATTTGCTGGCGTGAATGCGGGTTTTAACACGCTCGTAAGACCTACCATGTATGGATCCTATCATCATATTGTCCCTTGTGTTAAAACTAACGGTTCGAATATTCTCTCATACGATATTGTAGGTCCTATTTGCGAGTCTGGAGACGTTCTAGGGAAAGAAAGAGGAATTACAGAGCTCAAAGAAGGAGATTATTTAGCAGTCCTCGATGCAGGAGCGTACGGATTTACCATGAGTAGCCCGTATAATTCAAGACCGAGACCTGCTGAAATACTCATTAATATGGGGAATTCTTACCTCGTTCGGAAAGCAGAATCTTACGACGACCTTCTCGAGCTCCAAAAAATACCAGATTATTTGAAATGAAATAAACATAAATTTCATGCTATCATTATTATATTAGGTCATCGGAAAAGAGATCGAACGAGGACTGGATACCCTTTATTCGTTCTCAATGAAGGAACGGCGTTATGAAATCGCCCATGCGATTGATGATAAGACTGATCTGCACTGATCGCTTCCGTGACCTTATCTGTTTTCGTAAGCATTTCATAAAAAAAAAGAATCAATAACTGAAAAATTAAGAAATAAAACACCCTCATAACCCTAAAACTTCTTTCATGCTGTATACCTTTACATCCTTAGCTTTTGCCAAGAATTTTACAGCCGTGATCGCTCCCGAAGCAAGACAATTTTGACTATGAACTTGGTGCTTGAGTTCTATACGTTCGCCATTTCCCGCATATAAAACCAAGTGATCGCCTACTATGTCGCCTGCTCGAATAGCGTGTATTCCGATCTCCTTGCGGGCGCCTATTTCTCTCTTGTTTGGACCTTTATCCCTGCCATATTTCGCTACACTATCAATGTCCACCCCAATTGCTTCAGATATCGCCTTTCCAACAGTTAAAGCCGTCCCCGAAGGCGAATCCACTTTTCGATGGTGATGTGCCTCCACTATCTCAATGTCCCAGTCTGCCAAGTACTTGGCGAGTTGAGCCGCCACCTCAAAAAATACATTCACACCAGTAGCCATATTGGACGATATTACTGCAGGGGTTTTCTTTTCGTTAACGAGTAAGGTAAATTCTTCTATAAACGCTCTAGAAAGCGCAGTCGTTCCTATCACGCATCGAATATTAGATTTCACGCAAATAATGCAATTTCTTTCGGTGGCATCCGCTATCGTAAAATCAATTGCGACATCAGGTCTTGTTCTTTCAATTATTTCCTGGAGATTGTTGACGTCTTCTATCTTGATTTGATTAGAGCTTTTAATTCCCAATAGAAGTGCAAGTTCGTTTCCGATGTTGTTAATATCGCAAGCGGCAACAACCTTTATTTCCTCGTCTTCCAAGGCGAGTCTGCTAATGAGTCTTCCCATCGAACCCGTAGGTCCAATTATCAATAATTTAATCATTGTAAATTCCTTTCAAATATACGATAAAAATTATAAATTTAAATGAGCTTGAGTTTTTCCAACTCTTTTCTGATCTTGGCTTGAGTGTCTTCCAATGGGGGTGAAAGCGGGAGCCGTAATCGTCTGCTAGCAATACCCATCAATTCTGCGGCGTATTTGACAGGCGTCGGATTGGGATCAACAAATAAGACATTAAAAAAGTCGTATAATTCAAGTTGTATTCCACGGGCTTTAGTCCAATTGCCTGCTAACATGGTATCCATGAATTCTACCATTCTTGCTGGAATCAAATTCGAGGCCACGCTAATAACCCCTTTTCCACCTAGTGCCGTGATGTGAAATGTTAACGAATCGTCTCCGCTGAGCACTATGAAATCGTCAGGTGTCATTTTAATGACCTTGGTGATTTGATCGATATTTCCAGAGGCGCATTTCATTCCCACGATGTTATCCTTAGTCCTTGCAAGCTTGGCAACGGTTTCTGGTTCCAAATTTCGAACGGTTCGAGAAGGTACATTGTATAATATTATTGGCAACGATATGGAATCCGCAACGGCAGAAAAGTGTTCGATAAGCGAATGCTGCGCGGGCTTATTGTAGTAGGGAACTACCGTTAATACACCATCGGCACCAGCTTTTTCTGCATATTCACAGAGAGAAACCGCCTCTTTCGTTGAGTTACTTCCAGCACCGGCTAAAACAAACGGCTTTTTCTCACTCTTTTTCGCTTCGTCTACCGTTATATCAATCGCTCGATGGTGCTCTTCGTGCGATAATGTCGGGCTTTCGCCCGTTGTACCCATCGTCAAGGGCAAGCAACCGTTCTCGATTTGAAATCGAATGAACTCCCGGTATTTATCCTCGTCGATCGAAAGGTCTTCCCTAAATGGCGTTATCATTGCCGTAATCACGCCTTTAATTTCGTTTATTCGGTCAAGTTTAGACATTATATAATCAAGTATGATGTTTTAATCGTGCTTTAAAGGATTAAATGATCTAAATGCTTTGATCTTGCTCCTTTAAGGTAATCGTAATAAAGAATAAATAGAATTTATTTTTTATTATTAAAATTGTACGAAATTCAAAAATTATATTTTTTTTAGTCTTACATATATTAAAATTTTAAAAAAAATTTAAAAAAAATCTGATAAACTACTACTAACTTGTTGTTCAATGAAATATAATGTCTTTTGTTTGTCAAGTATTTTTGTTAGTAAGTTAAATTTTTCCATAAGATCGATGTATTTAGAGACTGTATTTATATGCATTTGAAGAGCATTAGCAAGTTCCGTTTTAGAAACGCCATGATCGTTTTCATTAAGATATTGAATGATCTTTTTTGTTCTTTTTTTTCTAATAACATACATGAGTTTAGCGTTCTTTATCGAGATAGTGGAACTAAAATAAATCTCGTGGTTATCAAAAGTTACCTTTTTTAGAAATCCAAATTCAACAAGAGATTTTAAGTGCCATGTTACTACATGATTTGGGAAGCCTGTACCTTCCAATATTTTGAGAAAATATGAACCCGGATGTTTCATGACGAATTCATAAATATAATTTCTCTTTTGGTTTTTCAATATATCATTTCTGATGAGTTTTGAACCTTCAACGATCATTCTTTTATCGATAAGCGATTGTAAATGCTTGAAAATGCCTGTATTGTTGATATCCACGGACATTAACTTGAATTTCGAATGAATATAAGATAGGATCTTTTTTGTATCAAAAAAGCGATTTTTATCCATATATTCCAATATAACATTGAGAACGACTTCTTCTTGTTCTGAAAGGTTAGATGGAATTGAAAGTATCGAATCACACATTTTAGTTACCACGTCCTCTAATGGATTGATTTTTTCTCATTTCTTCAATGTATTCCATCCGCTTGTGTGGTGGAAGAGCTAACATTTCTTCAATAAAAGAAATTTTATCTTCCTCATCCCAGTCAAAATCATTAACTCCGTCGATAAAATCTTTAGAAAGAGCCGTTAAATTTATTTCACCCATATTTAGTAAAGTTTCAATGCCATCATGTCTTTGAAATAAGGAAATAGAATCAAAATCGGTTTTAATATTCTTTAATTTCAATGGATTATTACAGACCCAGCAATTTTCGTTCTTTTCTGCCAGGATCAACGCACATTCGTAACAATACTTTGCCTTACAATGAGGACATACATAAATAATACCTTCTATAGGGCCCCTATGTACTTGACAATTTAACTCGTTTTCAATAATTCCAACTTCCGATTCTAATTGTGTATTTTTTGAGTATTGATTATTATAGGGCTTGGATTGCTCTACCTTGGTAAAATTATTTATTTTTCCATATTTATTCAACGAATCAGGTTTTGGATCTTTTAAATTGGATTTTAAAGGAAAGACACGATGTTGAAATTTCGATTTTGTATTGATTAGAGGTTCTCTTGCTTTTTTCTTTCGTTTAGAAAGAAAAATATATCCAGTAGGAATTGATACTCCAATGATACTTAAAAATATTATGACAATTATAATAAATCTCATATCCTGTAAACTATTTGATAAACTGAATTCTATCAAGCAGAAATGTGAGAGTTCATTTGTCGTTATTTCAATATAATTCCCAGATTCATTAAGTTGAGTTGTTAATGAAATCCAAGAGGTTTGAGCTGTGTCATAATGAAATATACGCAAGTTTTTCGCATTATCTACTCTATTCGGGTCGAAAAAAAAACGAATTGTAATATTTTCCAAAATCGTATCATTCTCCCGCAAATTAGTATCCAAAACGGAGAAGTAATAGTAAAATAGCGCCCCAGAGAAGGGTATCGGATTAATAGAAGGGTAACAAGATTGGTTTCGACCAATAAGTAAAGTTCCTTCAGCATTTAATCTTATTATAATATATAGACCATATTGATTTCTGAAATCATAAATTCGAGTAATAAGTCCCTGATGAGAGGAATTTGCATTTATAGTGAAATAAACAATATCAGAAGCGAAATAAGTTCCCAAACTACTGTTACCAAATACTTGAACAAAGTGAATACCACAAGCAGGCATAACTATTGTGGAGTTGCCATAGATAGTTTTGTTTTCAACACCATCCAATGAATATGCTAACCACTCAAGCTCCTTTTTACTTTGAAAACTGAGAAGCAACCCTTCATTTAAGTTATCACCAACATTATAGTTAGAATCCCAGGAAAATCCGAAGGCATCCCAAAAACCATAGAAAATATCTGCATTTCCTGAAGTGAAGAGAATAATATTATCAACATCTAGAATAGTACTCATTGAAAATTCACCAAATTCCATCCCATTAATATAAACCCTCCATGTATATTGATCTGATAAGCCCTCGTAAGAGTTACCAAAAGAGCAGCGAAATCTAATGGATATATGATAAAATTGATTAGATACATGAGAGCCAAATCCATTTGGATTCCAAGAACCGTTCCAATATGTCCATTTTCCATCACATCTCATCTTCAACCCAAAAATATCGGTGTTTCCGCTTTTGAACATTATATTAAGATTTGGAGCAGAAGATTGATAGTTATCATAACCCATATAAAATTCAATCGAACCATGTGATTGTGAGCCGAAAAAGCACGATAGACTTGCATTATGATCTGTATTTAATTTATTACGGGTCACCACCTGGTAATTAGCTCCAATCCCGCTGTATCGCAAGTAAAACGAGGATGGAAACGTTCCGACTGCGTAAGATTCGAAATCTTCTTC
>JAFGGO010000103.1 GCA_016930515.1 Promethearchaeota archaeon
ATTGTTCATCTTGCTGAAAATATAACGAAATTTGAAACAAAATTGAGATTAAATCTATAGAATCTAGAGCTAAGATTCAAAAGTGAAACTCAATTATAAATTGATAAAGGCTTTTAAAAAACTGGATTGTTATGGATGTTAAAAGTGTCATAGAAAAACGTAGAGCTTATCGTTCATTAGATCCCATTGATATCTCTGACGATACGATCAAGGATCTTTTAGAAGTAGCACGAATAGCACCATCGTGCATGAACAAGCAACCATGGAGGTTAGTGTTTGTTCGAGATAAGATGATACTTAGTCGTTTATTTGATTGTTTATCCTCTGGGAATAATTGGGCAAAAAAAGCTTCGATGATTATCGGAGTTGTGAGCAAACCAGATTATGATTGTGTGATCGGAGAGAGAATGTATTACTTATTGGATGTTGGAATGGCCACGGCTTTTATTCTACTTCGCGCAACCGAGTTAGGATTAGTAGCACACCCGATAGCGGGATATAACGAGGAAAAAGCCAAGGTGGCATTGAATATTCCGCAAGAAATGAGACTGATAACCTTGGTAATCATTGGAAAGCATTCAAAAGAAATCAATCCTGAATTATCAGAATCCATGAAATTGGGCGAAAAAAATCGTCCGCCTCGCGTTCCACTCAAGGAGATTGGATTTATGGATCGGTTTGATTAAAGCAGCAATAAAAGTATTCTCCAATAAAATTAGATTTGTTTTTATTAAAAATCAATATTTTAAAACATTTTATTGAATCCAATCTACATTTAATAATCTATTGTTTATTTTTCTCTAGCTTTTTTAACGAAATTCTTAAAATAAGAGCCTTTCCAATATTTCTATGATGGATAATATAAAAAACATGCTAGGGGATCAATTAAGCCCTTATCTGATCCAACACGCTAAAAATCCCGTGAACTGGTATCCATGGTCTGAAGAGGCGTTTATAAAAGCCAAGAGGGAAGATAAGCCGATATTTCTTTCTATTGGGTATTCTACTTGCCATTGGTGCCACGTTATGGCACACGAGTCGTTTGAAGATCTTGAAGTTGCCCAACTGTTAAACGAATCGTTCATTTCGATTAAAGTGGATAGGGAAGAACGCCCTGACATAGACGGAGTTTACATGACGGTCTGTCAATTAATGACAGGATCGGGGGGATGGCCACTTACCATCTTGATGACTCCCGATAAAAAACCGTTCTTTGCAGGAACCTATTTTCCTAAAGAAACTCGATTTGGTAAAATAGGATTAATAGAATTGCTTGAAAGAGTAAAAACGATGTGGAAAATTCAAAAAGATGAATTGCTTTATTCTGCTGACCAAATTTCGACCGCTCTCCAAAACATCGATCAGGAATCTCCTGGGGCTCTCTTGGACAAGAAAACCTTAGAAAAAGCTTTCGAGGAATTACAATCGAGATTTGATAAGGATAAAGGTGGTTTTGGAACTCGACCAAAATTTCCAACACCTCATAATTTAATTTTTCTCTTGCGTTATTGGAAACGTACAGGCGAAAAATCGGCTTTAGAAATGGTTAAAAAAACACTTTTAAGCATGAGGCGGGGAGGAATTTACGACCATGTTGGTTTTGGAATTCACCGTTATTCAATGGATAATGAATGGTTAGTTCCCCATTTTGAAAAAATGTTGTACGATCAGGCTTTAGTGGCTATTGCGTGCGTTGAAACTTTTCAAGCTACTGAAATGGAGGAATTTAAAACTATGGCGGAAGAAATATTTACTTATCTTAGAAGAGACATGACTTCTCCGGAAGGTGGCTTTTATTCTGCAGAAGACGCAGATAGCGAAGGTGAGGAAGGCAAGTTCTATCTTTGGAAAAAAGAAGAGCTTCAAGAGGTATTAAACGAGGAGCAAGCCAAGCTTTTAATAATGGCTTATAATATTGAACAGGACGGGAATTATTTTGAAGAATCGACGGGACAGAAAACAAAACTAAATATTTTACATCTTAAAGAAAATTTTTCAGATATCGCCTGGAAAGCAAGTATTTCTGAATTAGAACTTACAAATCAACTTGAAAAGGCTAGAAAAATTTTACTAAAGCATCGCTCGAAGCGCGTTCGTCCACATAAGGACGATAAAATCCTTACTGATTGGAACGGATTAGTAATTGCTGCCTTATCTAAAGGATATCAATCAACTAATAATGTTAATTTATTGAAAATGGCCAAGGATGCCACAGACTTCGTGCTCTTATACTTGAAAAAAGCAAACGGGAGGCTCTTGCACGCTTACAGGGACGGGAAAGCTTCCTTAGACGGATTTTTAACGGATTATTCATTTTTTATATGGGGATTAATCGAACTTTACGAAGCTACCTTTAATGTGTTTTATTTGAAAACTGCCTTGGATCTTCAAGAAATGCAAATAATAGATTTTTGGGACGATAATATAGGAGGGTTTTATTTAACTGCAAAGTACTCTGAAGAGCTTCTAACCAGACAAAAAGATTTATACGATGGAGCACTCCCTTCGGGAAATTCAATTGCATTCTTAAATTTATTAAGGTTAAGTTATTTAACTGGAAACCACGAGCTCGAAAAGAAAGCAGATATCTTGAGTAGAGTATTTACTGAAGGCATCTTAAAACATCCTAGTTCATATACTCAGATGTTAATTGGCGTTGATTTTATGATAGGACCTACCTTTTCCGTGGTGATTGCTGGAGATAAAAACGCTCCTGATACTCAACAGCTGGTCAATTATATTCGTGTAAAATACATTCCTAATAAAACATTTATCCTTCGAAACACGGAAAATCATCCCCCTGAAATTGATGCCTATACAGATTTCCTTAAATATTTCGATAAAAGCGATGATAAAGCTACGGCTTACGTCTGCGCTAATCAGACATGTAAGCCAGCTACTCGAGATGTTGGCAAATTACTTGAATTGTTGGACTCAAAATGGTCATAACATTAATTAAATGATCTTTTACAATTTCAATATTTTTTATTGATATAATAGATGGTACTATGGCAAAATTAAAATGTTTAATCTGCCGAAAAAAAAAAAATATTCTAAAATGTTGCAACGAATCAATGGTACTCAAGGACGAGCTACTATGTTGTTGTAATGATAGATGTCATTACCAAAACATTCCCGAATGTTGTGGACAAACAATGATTTACATCTAAACTATTAATCTTCAAAGTCTCTTGCTTAATTTTCTATATTAACCTGTAATATCAAATTCTAAATATACTAAATTTGACGAGATTTCTTTCTTCTGGTTTTTTAATTCGAATTCGAAGTTTGTTTGAAAATAATGTTCAATGATGCGGGTGAACAACTCCGAAAAATATTCATCTAAGTCGTGCAATCCTTTAATTACTAGTGTATTATTATTTAGTGTAAAATCAATGCTATTGAACCATTTCAAACCGCCAGCGCCTAAAAATTTAATTATGTTTCTAGAATAACTGGGAAAGTGTTCGCTGTCCATCGGTTTTGACACATCAAATCGCGTCATGTCGGCAAGTAAGTTAGACATTTCGCTAACGATATTGTCAAGAAGCTCTTCGTCTGCTTGGGAGAGAAGTCTAAAAAATGTCCATTTTGTGATAATGATCATGTTGTTTGTTTTCCTAAACGATTCAAGCGTTAACCAATTCTTAACGGCTTGTTTAGCGATTAATCCTCTGGATTTGTTTTCTATTTTTGCTACTTGATCTAGCTTTTCTATATCTTTATGTGAAAGTCTAAATCCAAGAAAATTATTTCGTTTTTTTATTTCTCCTTTAGGCGACATTCTCAAGTACTTAAAAAAAGATTTTAAATATAATATGTTTTCATTGTTTTTAAAGTTATCATGTCGATCAATTGAAAATGTTTTTATACTTTGATTACAATTATAACCAATAACTACATCAAAAAAAATAAAAAAACTCTTTAAAAATTAAGGAGGAATAAATCATGAAAGTAGAAATCTTTGGTCCCAAGAAAGGAAAAGGAGAGGACGACGATTACGACGATGAAGATTGGGATGACGATGAAGACGATGATTGGGACGACGATGAAGACGATGATTGGGACGACGATGGCGATTGGGAAGAGGATATGTAAGAAATAATTTCTTAACCGTGTCACATTGTAAATATAAGGTTTTTTTTTCAAATAATTAAATCCAATTAAAAATATCCAAACCAATTTTGGTAGAGGAAAAAAATAATATAATGAAAACAATCCCAAAAATAGAAGCTAAAAATGGTAAGAATAAATTAAATGCCGCTGAACCCGAAAAAGCAACTAAATGTTTGGGGCCAGTTCTTAACTTAGAAGAATATGTCCGTAGAGACTGGTGGAACCACATCTTTAACTCTTATTATCTTAAAACGGACGGGGATGTTGTCAACGATAAAAATATTACTTCTTCAGAGGTTGATCTTTTTTCCGACATTCTCAAATTACAACCAGATCAAGAGATATTAGACTTATGTTGTGGGCAAGGAAGACATTCTTTAGAGCTCGCAAGGAGAGGATTTAATCGCGTCAATGGTCTTGATAAATCTCGATATCTCATTCAAAGAGCTAAGCGTGTTGCGAAAAAAGAATTCTTACCTGTTGATTATCGTATTGGGGATGCTCGAAAACTCCCATACGAAACAGACCGCTTTGATGTGGTGTTTATTTTAGGAAACAGTTTCGGTTATTTTGATACTATTAACGACGATCTTCGTGTCTTAAGAGAGGTTAAACGAACGCTTAAACCTTGGGGTCGGATCTTAATCGATCTAACCGATGGGGAATATTTAAAAAAGAATTTCCAACCCCGTTCATGGGAATGGATAGATAAAAATCATTTTGTCTGTAGAGAAAGATCTTTATCTATAGATAAGCAGAAATTAATTTCGAGAGAAGTCATCAATCATGTGAATGAGGGTGTCTTGGTGGACCAATTTTATTCCGAAAGGCTTTATTCGAGGAATAAGATATCAGAATTGTTGATTAAAGCTGGCTTTACCGATGTAATATTTCATCAAGAAATATCCCCCAATTCTACGAGAAACCAAGATTTAGGAATGATGGAGAGGCGTTTAATTATTAGCGCACGCGTGAGAAAGCAATGGAAACAAAAACACCATAAAATAGTGAAATCTCCAAAGACAGTTGCCGTCATATTAGGAGATCCTAAAAAACCAGATATCTTAAAACCGTCTAGCGTCTTTGACGACGACGATTTCTTTACCATTGATAAGCTTAAAGAAGCTTTAATTGAATTAGAAGATAAGGAATTCATATATCTTAACAATCACGACACGCTTATTGCCGACCTTACGAAATTGAAAGGTAAAATCGATTATGCTTTTAACCTATGCGACGAGGGATACAACAATCACGCCAGGCAAGAGTTGCATGTTCCTGCTTTGTTAGATCTTCTCAAAATTCCTTATACGGGTTCTGGTCCCCAGTGCTTGGCGTTTTGCTACGATAAATCGTTAGTTAGGGGGATCGCTAAAGAAATGGACATTCCTGTCCCTGAAGCTATCTTCATTAAACCCGGAGATACTGTTTTTGATCTTCCGTTATACTTTCCTGCACTCGTTAAACCAAACTTTGGAGATTCGAGCTTCGGTATAACGCAAGATTGCGTGGTCAATAATGGAGAAGAGTTACTTAACGCTATTTCAAAAATTCGCGAAACTTTTGGATACACATATCCAATTCTAGTTGAACAATTTCTCACGGGAAAAGATTTAACTCTAGGAGTAATCGGTAATCCTCCAGGAAATCACATTGTCCTTCCAATTGCGGAAGAAGATTATTCTGATTTACCTCCTGGTTTGCCAAAAATTTGTGGATACGAGGCAAAATGGCTTCCCGAATCACCCTATTGGAATTTAAAATCGATTCCCGCAGTATTACCAGACAAAACGATAGAAATTATCGAGTCTTGCAGTTTAAAATTGTTTGAAAGGTTGGAATGTCGCGATTACGCTCGTTTTGATTGGAGATTAGACGCTGAAGGCAATCCAAAACTGCTTGAAGTAAATCCCAATCCTGGTTGGTGTTGGGACGGACACCTCGCAAAAATGGCTAAATTTATGGGCCTTTCGTATAATGAAATGCTTAAAGAAATACTGAAAGCGACTGAGAGTAGAATATCAAGTAGTTTACCCTAATTTTTATTTAATACTTTTATCTTTTATTCTTTTCCTATAATTATATTTTTATTATTTATTTTTTATTATAGAATCCTGATGATTTCTAACGAATCACTTGTTATCTTTATTATCAAAGGATATCGAACAAAAGCATTGTTAAACTGATTAGTACTGGCTTTAATCTCTCCTTATATCCGTAATAATCTTCTACAGATGAATATTTTCCGTAAAATCCCGTGGAAGATCTACCTATTTTGATATTAGAATTTTATTCAGAAAATGTGTGTCAAAAAGCGTTTTAAATGGAAAATATCCAACATAAAACCAAAAAGATTTATTAATATGTATTTTTATTTAGTATATAGAAAAGAAATGATGATGTGTAATGCAAAATATCGCGCGTGTTCAATTTTCTCAAAAAATAATTTATTTAGCGGACCGCATCAAATTCATATCAAAAATATTTGCTCTTTTATCGCATTTAAAAGGCTTTACTTGATATATTACAGAATTACAGTAATTTAATAGCGTTCTTCTTTCGATGAATTTCCCTTTCGATATAAGAGTAAGAACTGGTAAAATTACCATCTTTTGTTAGCGTTAACAGTCTTAATGGTCTACAAAAGAACCTATTAGAACGCTTAAAACCAAACAAAAATGCTTAATGAAAAAAAATCAGAATGCAAGTGAAAAATAAGTGATTATCCATGCAAGTTTTTGAAAAAATACGCGTTACAAGCGAGAAATCGGCCCTTAGATCAAAAAAAGATCAGAATAAAATCTCCTGTTTAAATATAAAAAAGATCTATATCTTTCAATTTCTCATGGGATCGTACATGATCTCTGGAATTATAATCCCGTTCTTTTTAACATGGGGAAAATTAAATCTTATTGAATTGAGCTTTTTACAAAGTTATTATTTCATATTAGCCTTTATTCTCGAAATACCGTGTGGAATGATCGCAGATCGCTTGAAAAGAAAATGGATTTTGTTTTTATCAGGGACAGTGAGCGCCGTGGGTGCCTTTATTTATGGAATAATTCCTAATTTAATTCTATTTTTTGTTGGTGAATCCTTTTTTGCTCTTGGGACCGCTCTAATGTCGGGTTCATGCGAGTCTTTTATATACGATTCTTTAAGAAAGTCAGGAAGAGAAAAAGAATTCACCAGGGTATTGGGAAAGGCAGAAAGCTCGTTCTTGATTGGATTTCTCGTGTCGTCGCCAATTGGATCCTTTGTAGGATATTTTATTTCCTTGCCTCTGGTAATGATCTTGATGGGGGTCCCATACTTCTCCGCTTCCATCGTGTGCTTGTTCTTTAAAGAAACAAAAAACGAACCAAAATCAAAAAAAATAAAGCTTCTCACTCCAATTAAAGCCAGTCTAAAAAATTTTAAAAAAAATAAAATACTTCGAGCTCTAGTCAAGGACATGCTTCTTTTAGAAATACTAGTGCTCGTGTTATTCTTAAATTATCAATATTATCTTCACGCTGTATTAAAGGTGCCATTGCTGTATTTTGGTTTTATTGACTCGTCTTTCGTTTTATTAGAAGTTTTTTTTACGTATTTACTTGCGACTCATAAAAACAAGTTTAAAAACAATAAGGCTTTGTTCTCGTTATTTAGCTTTATCCCAGGAATTTGCTATGTTTTTCTGGGGATCGTATTTTTCCTTCCCATGAATATTTTATTAATCCTAATTATCGTTGGATTGGGTCTTTCTCGATATGTTATTTTTGCTGATGGGATAAATAAACGAGTTGAAAAAGAACACAGGGCTACTTCATTGTCGTTAATTAATATGGTCAGGATGTTTTCAAAAGGAATCGTCTTACCGCTATTTGCCTTATTTATTTTATGGGATTTAAATTTCACTTTTGTAATGATTGGGGTTATCATCATAATAATAAGCGTATTTTCGAGAAAAAAGATTAAATACCTTTAATCGTGATAAATTTTTTTATTCGAAGCTAGTTATTTATCAATTATTATTTTGTAAAACATATAAAGGCCATTTCTTTAAAATTCCCTTCGGAAGCAAGCCATCGCGTACTTGGACTAATATTTTCGGTCTGGGGACCAAAAAATCAACTGGTACATCGTCGATAGGTCTCAACAGGATTTCATTTTTTTCAATTAATTCTGCAAGAGCCTTTTCTTCGAGGCATCCAGAAAGCTTCTTTTTATTATCGTTGTTAAATTCCATAATTACATCCCGTGTTGAGAAAAAAAGTTCGGGCTTAAAATTATCATCTCTTCCTCTCGTAATTAACATGGAATCGCCTTCTAAATGCGCAATTTTCTTCAAGCACTCTAAAAGGTTTTTAGGGTTATTAATCTCAAAACCTGGAAAAGAAAAATAATGCCCAACGCTTAGTTCAAAGTTAGAGTTCGTTTTTATTTTAGGAGAAATCTTTATTGGATATCTGAGCTTGAACTCGTTTCGAACGATGGTTCCTTCAATAATGGGCAATCCATTTGAATTCGGTTTGATGAATATGATGTCTCCCATATCTATGTTAAACCTTGGTTGCTTGAGGTTTACATACGATACAAGCAAGTTTCCGTGCATACCATTGCCTTCCGAAATGAAAAATCTTTTACCATTGCTTTCGATCATAGGGACCGTTAAAGGAAAAACGTGCATCCCGTTTTCTCTAGCAATCTCGCTCGTAAGACTACAGGCGAAAGGTCCTATCTCAGATGCCACATATAGATTAGTAAAGTTTTCTTTCCCCCTATCCCAATTCATGAATCTCGAGATCGAATTCCATTGAAATTCTGTTAAACCGGAAGTGCTAAATATCAGCCTGCAATCTGAGAGCTTATTTGAGAGTTGTTCCTGAATCGTCCGCGCCCCTTTGTTCAAACCCTCGCTTCTCAAGAGACGGAAGATATGTGATTCTCTTTCTTGATTTTTATTAACATCAATGCTATCGTTTGATACCTTCGAAAGCCCCTTTTTGAATCTATCAAGATCCGCCCACCCGAGTATGATGGCCGCAGGAGCCGAAATCACTGAAGGATCTTCGATAGACAGGATCTTGGTAATTATCTCAATATCGAACGCATCCTTGTATTCTCTAAGAATGTAATCTTTTGGTTTAACGGCAGAAATTACAACTCTTTGTGAAAATTCCGAGGAATAGAGGGAAATGTATTCACTATCGTCTTGGATCTTTATTCCATCCATTGATGTTCTTGAAGGCACGAAGATTATAGCCGAAGTCTGCTCATTTAAACCACTTGATTCAAAAATAGCTCGCATTCCCGGAATCCACATATTTTTTATTAAATCCTCGTTCATGTGAAACCATTTTAAGTTGGCGATGCTTGAATCAGTAGTTCCCGATGTGTGACAAAAAATCTGAAGTCCTTCTTGAGAAATATTTTTGATGTATTGTTGTCTATCGATTGAAAAATCACGAGATGTTGTCTTAATATTAAATATGTTTTTGAAAAAATGTTTTTGGTTATTTATACCGGACAATTGGAAGGCTAATTGTTCGTATTCTTCCTTCGATTCGATTTCGAGCCATTCTTTCCAATTAGCGGTTTTAATTTTGTGAATTTTTCTGTTAAATGCTGCTTGAATTACTGGGTCAAAATCATCGCTTTTCATCTGTACACCTTAAGGATATCGCTTTTCTTGTAGATTTTTCCAATCCTTTTATAGCATTTAATCGCCCTATATCGAATTGCATTAGATCGCAATAAATTATCCCTATTTCATTCCACGCTACGGTGAAATAAGGGGTGATTCTATAATTTACTCCAATATCGTACCAATCCACGAGCTTTCGCATGTTATTTCCATCAGTCTTAGAAAATTAAATTCCAAATTATTCAAGAATTGAAAATTAAAACAATTTAATTTTTAATGCATAATTTATATAAATTGTTATTGTTTTTCATCGTTCGAAATTAATAAAATTAATATTTCCAAGCATTTTTATATGCAAACGATCATATCTGTAATAAGGAATTTTGATCTACATTTAAAACGACTCAAAAAATGAGGGATAATTAATAGTGAAAAAGTGGCAAGTTGACGAAGAAAAAGCATGGTTCAAAAAATGGTGGCCGAAAGATGTTCCAAAAAACATAGAATTCGAAGAAATTTCCGCAGGCGACTATTTCGAACGCCAAAGAAAGAAATATCCAGATAAAAATCTCATGTGGTTTTTAGACACTTGGATGACTTATGAAGAAGCAGGCAAGCATATAGATTCACTCGCAACTGCGATTAATGATATGGGGATAAAAAAAGGAGATTGCGTTGCTTTAATGCTTCCAAATAGTTTTCAATACGTCATATCTTATTATGCCTGCTTGAAGATAGGTGCTGTTGCCACGGGTATCAATCCTACCTACATGCCGCTCGAAGTTCTTCATCACATAGAAACCACAGAAGCCAAATTCCTCGTGACCTTGGATGCTCTTTACCCAACGCTCATTAAGCCTATTATCGACAAGACCAAGATAGAAAAAATAATATATACGAATGTTGCTGATTTGGCTTCTGGAATCCCTAACGCACTCAAGGTTTTAGGCAAGCTTATTAAAAAGATACCCAAAGGTAAGGTAGATTTTGAACACTCCTATAAATTTACTGACCTCCTGCTCACTCCTGTAAACCTGCCTAAAGTGGATATAAATCCCGTCGAAGATACTGCTACTTACATAATGACTGGTGGGACGACAGGGGTTCCAAAAGCAACGAATTTAACGCATTTTAATATTATTTCAAATGCCATACAATGTCTTAATTGGATGGGAGGAGAACAACCCGATCTAGGGGTTGTTGGAGTCTTGCCGTTATTTCACTCGTTTGGCATGACAACTGTAATGAACGCAGCCGTGGTGTTTGGAGGGTGGATGATGTTATTTCCTCAACCTCCCAAGACAAAAGAATTATTAAAGGAAATTCAGGCGGTTGAGGCACCTCTTGGATTGGCGTATCCCGGAGCCGAAATACTTTTTAAACGACTTGCAGAATTCCCAGGAATTAAGGAATACGATATTATGGGTAAATTAAGGTTATGCATTGCCGGTGCTGGACCATTACACGCGCCTGTTCAAAAAGCATTCGTGGAAAACACGGAAGGATCCATAGTAGAAGGATATGGTCTTTCTGAAGCAAGCCCCGTGATTAGCTCTGGAAACCTTTTTGAAGAAAGCCCTCTTGGTACGATAGGTATGCCCTTCCCCGGAACCGATTGGGCAATTTTCGAGACCGAAGCTGCAGATCTAAGTGGCGGTCCCATTGCAGATGGTTCGAAAAACTCTAAATATGGCGAAGAGCATACGGGTGAGATATGTGCCTGTGGGCCTCAAGTAATGAAGGATTACCTCAATCAACCCGAAGAAACCGCAGATACCGTTCAAGAATGGGACGGTCGCATGTGGTTACGGACGGGAGATATCGGATTCATGAGAGAGGACGGACTAATAACCATTCGTGATAGAAAAAAACAGTTAATTAAGGTCGCGGGACATTCAGTATATCCAAAAGAGGTAGAGGAACTCATAATGAAGCACGAAGCGGTTTCTGAAGTCGCTGTTGCCGGTCTTCCCGACCCTCGAGGTAACGTTGGAGAAGTCGTAAAAGCTTGGGTAGAACTAAAAGCTGGTTACGAGGGGAAAATTACCGATATTGAACTTTTAGAATGGACAAGGCAAAATATGACGGCCTGGAAATGCCCCTACTTGATAGAATTCATCCCTGAAGTTCCAAAAAATGTCTTGGGAAAAGTTCAGAGGCGAATGCTTCAAGAATCCGATCCTCTATGGAAATAATATCCTTTTTTTTCTTGATAAATCGATTGATTATTTATCGTTGAAAATTCATTTTTAAAAAATTTATAATTTATAATAATACACCTCCCTTAATATTAGGGGTTTTCTTATTTTCTAGGCTTTATTTACTAAATTATAATGCCAATCTTTATTTTTCCAACTAAGTGTATATATAACAAGGAAGAATCTTAAAAACAAATTCCTTTCTGAATGTTTACTCCTCAAGGAGGTAATTTATGTGAATGATGAAAATAAGGAAAATATTGATATTGCCGAAGAATTAGACACGAGGGGTTTGTTTTGCCCAGAACCATTATTCGAAACGAGGACCTTGTCGGAAAAGCTAGAACCAGGTCAATGTTTTAAAGTAATTGCGGACGATCCAGCAGCAGACGAAGACCTTCATAGATGGGCCAAGCGAACAGACACTCAAGTGGTTGAATTTAGAAAGGAGGGACAAGATTTAATATTCATTTTTAAAAAAACCAAATAAAATAGAGATGATAAGAAAATGGCGAAAAAATTATTATATATTCAAACAAGCGACGCTCCAGAACGCCAATATTCCCCCTTAGTATTAGCACAAACAGCAAAAGCAATGGACCTCGAACCCACTGTATATTTTCTTGGCATGGGTCTTAAAATACTAAAACCAGGGGAAGCAGAAAAGATTAAACTCGGCAACTTTCCAAGCATGAAAGAAATGATCGATAAAACCTTAGAAATGGGAATTGAAATATTGGTATGTGAAGCCTCAAAGCGCATGCTTGGATGGGATACGGTTAAACTCATTCCAAACGTGAAAATAGTGGGTGCTGCGACTTTAAACGATCTGGTATTAGAAGCTGATGGAACTTTATGGTTTTAAATCAAATGAAAATAAAAGAAATTTAATTATTAAAAAGAGGTCAAAAATATGAGCAATTATTTGGATTATCAAGCGGCAAAACCCGTGGATAAAAGAGTTCTAGATGAGATGCTACCTTACTTTAGCGAAAAATACGCAAATCCTTCCTCCTTACACGCTGATGGAGACGTCGCTACCAGAGCTCTCGACGAATCGAGAGAAAAAATATCATTTTTTTTAAACGCTCCGGAGGGGTCGAGCATCGTATTTACTTCAAGCGCAACCGAATCGAATAATTTAGCCATAATCGGATCTGCCTTGAGAAATAAAAGGAAGGGCACTCACATTATTATATCAGAAATCGAACACATTTCAATACATAACATTGCCAAATACCTTGAAAGAGAAGGATTTACAATCAGCAAGCTTCCCGTGGACCAATATGGTATCGTTAAAGTTGAAAAACTCGAAAAATTGATTAGAGACGATACAATTTTAATTTCCATTTCGACCGCAAGCAACGAGGTAGGTTCGCTACAACCAGTCGAAGAAATTTCAAGGATCGCCCAGAAGCACGGCGTTTTGTACCACGCTGACGCGGTTGCAAGCGAGGCCACCGTGCCTTTAGACTTGACTAACACTCCCATAGACATGCTCACGCTTTCATCCAACGATATTTACGGCCCTAGGGGCGTTGCTGCCTTATACATGAAAAAAGGCGTGAGAGTAAATCCACTTATCATTGGTGGTGGTCAAGAAATGGGAATGCGCTCGGGTTCGGAAAATATTCCAGGCATAGTAGGATTTGCGAAAGCGGCAGAAATCGCAAAATCCGAAATCAAACAAGAAGGGCCTAGGCTTTCTGGACTTAGGGACAAGCTCATAAAAGGCGTGCTTGAAACGATACCTAAATCGCACTTAAACGGTCACCCAGAAAAGCGACTTCCGCACAATGCTCATTTTCGATTTGATTATATCGAGGGAGAATCCCTAATTCTTGGATTGAAAGATCAAAACATTGCTTGCGCCACGGGTTCTGCGTGTAGTTCGAAAACGCTCGAACCATCTCATACACTCATCTCAATGGGACTCTTACACGAAGAGGCACACGGTAGCTTGGTGGTCACTCTAGGCAGGTTCACGCAAGATTCGCACATTTACGAATTGCTCGAGTCGTTGCCAAAAGTCGTGAAGCGCTTGCGATTATTATCTCCGTTGACCCCTCCCGATTTACTAAAACAAATAAAAGAAGAAGGTGAGAATTAAATGCCAAAATCAACCGATTACACGGATAAAGTAATGGACCATTTTAGAAATCCCCGAAACGTTGGTTTTATCGAAAAAGCAGACGGTTACGGCAAGGTTGGAAATCCCGTATGTGGAGACCTAATGGAGATTACCCTAAAGATTGGGAAAAATGACAAGCAAGAAGATATCATTGAAGACATAAAGTTTAGAACATTTGGATGCGGATCTGCCGTGTCAACTTCTTCGATGGTAACCGAAATGGCCAAGGGCATGACTCTTGACGAGGCGTATAAGATCACTAGATCTGATGTGGCCGAAGAACTGGACGGTCTCCCACCAATAAAAATGCATTGCTCCAACCTCGCTGCCGATGCCCTCAAAGCGGCCATTGATAATTATAGGAAAGGGTCAAAACCCGAAATAGAAATTGTAACCTCGTGTCAATTAGAAGTACGCGTGATACTCGGATTTGACGAACTTCTCGGCAAGGGCGCCTATAAAATCGTTCCTAATTTAGAAGTTTTGAAAGGAAAGAGAACATTGGTATCTGATACGGGAGATAAATCCCTAGAACTCGCTCTAAATTTAACGGAATACACGGGTCGAGTCATACTCGTGACGTCTGCAAAAGAGATTCCAGGTACCGTTGAGCTTCGAGATCGTCTTAAAAAATCCGATGTGAAAATCCTACATCAATCCGAATTATTAGAAGTCAAGGGAACCGACGAGGTTGAAAAAGTAATCATACACGATTACGACGAGGATAACAATTACGAACTATTCGTGGACGCAGTTGTTGTATTAGAATAAAACCTTAAAAATTCAATTTTTTTTCTTAATTTTTAAAAAACAAATCTAGAAATGTCCCTATTGCATTTATTCTGATCATTATTCGATTTTATTCTACATAAATATGTTTTAAAAGCTCTGAAATCTTGTAATCTTTTTGCCACAGTTCCGATTCTAAATCCTTGCATCTTATCTTAATATCAACCGTTTTCTCTCTCAACGAATCTAACTCGCTTTCTTTAAGCTCCAAAAGTGCCATTTTTTCCTTTAACTTATTATTTAGATACGCCATTTTTTTTTGCTCTGAAGAGTTTTGCACTTCGAGATATAAGATCTCCAAATTCGATAACGAATGCTTTACCGATTCTAATTCTTTTTCGTTGTTAATAGCTTTTTGTTTTAAAATCTCGTTCTCGACCATTAGTTCTTGAGCTATATGGCATTTATTCTGATAATCGCTTTGAATTCCTTCCAATTCGTTTTTGAGGTTTTTAATAAGGAACTTTTGCGAATTTAATTTTGATTGGAGATCGTCGACTAAGACTTGAAATGGTGGTTTTTCCCGATCTATTCGAATAACCGAACCGATGGTAGATGTTTTTTTAGTTTCGACTTCAATCTTACGTTTAAGATCAATGTTTTCCTTTCTTAAAAAACCCAATTTGTCTTTTAACTCTCGAATTTCTAAATCTTTTTCTTCCAAGCGTTTGATAAAATTATCTTTATCTTTTTTTGAAGGTTTGTAATTTGGATCAGCCATCTCTAACTTGCTTAGTTTTTCCTCCAATTCGCTTATTTTTTCTTTATAGGAATAGATCTCTACTTCTTTTTTTTCCAAGAGAAATTCCAATTCGTCAATTCGGAAATTCGTATTTCTATTAAATTCTATCATTCAAAATCAATGTAATGTTTAATTTAAGCTTATTTTTCAATTGGAAAAATTCGAAATTAAGCGTTTTACATTGAAACTATATAGTCTATATCGATATTTAATATATTATTAATAAATGTTTGAGTTGTGTTCTATTCTAAAAGGTATATTAAGTTGTGCTCTTGAAATCTTTAGAAGGACCTTTAAATACGGGCCACTATTAATTACAAGTAGAATTATTGATTAACAAGATATTAAAACGATTGGATAAAAAATGGACAAAGTTGTAATCGTAGGAGGCGTCGCAGGCGGCGCCACTGCTGCCGCTCGTTTGCGGCGCCTTCGAGAAGACGTGGAAATCGTCGTTTTTGAGAAAGGAAGCCATGTTTCATTCGCGAATTGTGGTTTACCTTATTATATTGGACACGTTATTAAAGACCGGGAACAATTAGAGCTCATGACACCAAAGGAATTTTACGAAAGATTTCGGATCAATATTAAAATCGACCACGAGGTAATCTCGATTAAACGGCAAGAAAAAGTTGTCGTCGTGAAAGACTTGAAAAGTTCAAAGACATTTGAAGTTGCTTACGATACTTTAGTGCTCTCTCCGGGAGCCGCACCCATCGTTCCTCCCTTTAAAGGGATTGGAGACGTCCCCGTCTTTAGTTTAAGGACTATTCCAGATTCGGTAAATATTAAAAATTATGTCGAACAGAAAGATGTCAAGCACGCAACGATCATTGGTGGCGGCTTCATTGGTCTTGAAATGGCCGAGAACCTGAAGGGTCGGGGAGTGAGAGTAAAGATCGTCGAAATGCTCGATCAAGTAATGGCCCCGCTTGACAAGGAAATGGCGCAATTCGTTCATCAAGAACTCATTTTAAACGGCGTGTGCCTTCAACTCGAAGACCCCGTGGATTCTTTCAAGTGCGAAAACGAATGTAATTATGTGGTTCCTAAAAGTGGTAAAACTATAGAGACGGACATGATCGTTTTGGCAATTGGAGTGAAACCGGAAAACGCCTTGGCAAGGGAGACGGGACTTGAATTAGGCCCTCGAGGACATATCGTTGTTGACGATCACATGCGCACCTCGGATCCGGCAATTTTCGCCGTAGGAGATGCCGTCCAAGTGAAAAACCGGATAACTCAAGCGGAGGCTTTTATTCCACTTGCAGGTCCAGCCAACAAGCAGGGAAGAATTGCCGCGGACAACATTGCTGGTAGAAATACTACTTATGCAGGAGTTTTAGGTGCTTCAGTGGTAAAAGTCTTTGACTTGACCGTATCCACCGTTGGATTGTCCGAAAAACAATTAAAGGATACGACAATTCAATACGAAAAGATCTATGTTCACCCCAACAATCACGCTGGTTATTACCCAGGAGCAGTACCAATAACCCTCAAGCTCCTTTTTGAAGTACCTTCTGGCAAGATATTAGGTGCTCAAGCGGTGGGAGGTCCTGGCACTGAAAAGCGCATCGATGTGATTGCAACGGTCATTAAATTCGGCGGTACCGTGTTTGATCTGGAGGAATTGGAACTCACCTACGCTCCCCCATATGGATCAGCTAAAGGTCCCGTAAACATGGCGGGATTCGTTGCTTCAAACGTGCTCAAGGGAGACATGCCCATCTGGCACTGGCACGATATTGAAAAGGTCAAATCGGATGATAATAACCTTCTCTTAGATGTGAGGACAGTTGAAGAATACAATATCGGAACGATTGAAGGCGCTATTAACATTTCTGACCTAGAACTCCGAGATAGATTGACAGAAGTTCCCAAGGACAAGCAAATTTACATCTTTTGCGAAGTAGGGTTTCGTGGATACTTGGCAACGAGATTAATGAAACAAATGGGGTACGAGCACGTGTACAATCTCACGGGGGGGTACAAGTTATTTGAAATGGCGCAAGCAACAACCGAGGAAATTGCAGCTGCGTGTGCGACGAGCGAAGATGTGGTTGTAGAAATGGTCAAAGAAAAATCCAAGGTATCTGGCGACGTGGTTGAGATAGACGCGTGCGGGTTATCGTGCCCTGGACCGTTAAACGCCATGATCAAGGGCTTGGAAAACATATCCGATCACAAAAAACTCGTGATTTACGCCACCGATCCAGGTTTTAAATCGAGCGTCGAAGCTTATGCCAAGCTCAATAAAGCCGTACAGCTACTCTCGCTTGGAAAGTCCGAGGGAAAGCTAGTAGCAACGCTCCAAAAAGGCGGTGCAACCGAAGAAGATATTTCTGCTCCGGTAAGGATCAAGAAAAAATCCCGAAAAGAGCTCAGGGGTACGAGCGCTCCCCCGATCTCGGAGATATCTGCAGACGAGCTTTACGAAAGCTTAGAGACGGACCACGCTCCCGCCCTCTTGCTCGATGTGCGCACGCCTAACGAGTACTACGGGCCGCACGGACACATAAAATCGTCCAAGCTCATACCTTTAGGAGACATGATGGGAAACATTGCTTCTCTGGAGCAATACGCCAACGAAGAAGTTGTCACTATCTGTCATAGCGGGGCGCGATCCATGATGGCGGCTCAACTCCTCGCTCAAGCGGGATTTAAGGACGTGAGAAACTTGACCGGCGGCATGATGGTGTGGAACCGGAAAGGCTTGCCAAAATATCAGGATTAATTTCTTAATTTTTTTTAAATCTTATATGAATTAAAAAGGAATGATTATTTTAATCACTTTAAATCCCTTGTAGATTTTTTGAACGATTAGACGAGAAATTACACTTCTCGTTTATCTAAAGAAAAATTCTTCCAATTTATTATTCTAAACGATAATCCTCGAGGAATTGCTTGAATCTTTCTCCATATTTTGAATCTTTTAGACCGTTTTTTTTGATGAAATTCTTTTCTTTTTGATATTTTTTCTTGTAATAGGTTTCTACAAGCGAGTGTTGGAGGATCATTATCATCATTGACATTTCCGCAAACAAGGTCAACCACTCGGTGCTTGTTATAGTTAGGCCCAAATAGAGAAACCAAGGCGGAAAAAGAGTAGATGTGAAATATAAAAGATAAAAAAAGCACAAAACAAAAACCACTACCACGTGAGTGTTTGGAATGCTTTTTATCTTCCAAGCTAAGATTCCGTACGATAAAAAAAAACTTAATCCGCCCAAAAAATAAAAAGTAGCGGCTATATTGTGGGACACGGGTTGATTTTCTGGAAAAAAGCCGACTAAGAATATGCCAAAGGTGAGAGAAGCGTTCGAAATGATCATGAGCTTGAGGATTATTGGGTGGACGCCCTTCCTTTTCTTTAATTCCCGGATCTCGTACACGTGAAAACATAGTATGATCCCGGCCGAAAGGACCCACCCCGTGTTAAATACGGCGCTCGAATTGTTGGGACCTACACCTAAATTGCTTATCCAATTGTGAAGGATAGAATAATTCGGATCAACGCTTAGGTACAGATATAACGCCATAAAAGTCGAGAAAAAAAACACGAAAATTCCAAGAACTCCAAATAATATTCCTGGGACCTTTTCAAATATTATATCGAAAAATCTATCTATTCTACTATCAATTTTACGAAGCCATTCCTCTATCTCGTTGACAAGCAACTCTAATCTAGCGTACTGGGCTTCCCTTTCCTCCATATCTCCCTTAGACATTGAAATCTCTGGTCCAAGATTATCGACCATTAATGAATTTTCGTGCTTTGACAAACCCTCCATGAAGGAAATAACTTTATTCACAGTTTCCTCGTGATGTTTTATAAAATTTTTTCGCTTTTTTAGCTTTTGATACGCCTTATGTGATCGCTCCAGAAGAAGCTCTTCTTTATTTTCGCTACTAACCATCAAATTTTCACTTGAATATTATAAGGTTCTTATTTATTATATTTCTTGCAGTTTAAATTCATTAGCATGAATAAATTAAAACAATTCTATACTAATCGCGTTGATAACTTTAATAAAATCTCTTAAAATAACCACTCTTGCTTATGAACTATAAGTAAAAAATTCATATGCCTTTGCGAAAAGGATATATTAAGACTTTGAATAGTAACTTACAATAGTTAACCAAAAATTATTTACAGGAACAAATGAACCATGAAAAAGACAGTAAAAAATTTAATGGTTGCCTTCATCGGAGAATCGCAAGCGAGAAATCGCTATACGCAATTCGCAAAGCTGGCTAAAAAGGAAGGATACGCCTTAATTGCAAGCATATTCGAAGAGACGGCAAATCAAGAGAAAGAACACGCAGGTTGGAACTACAAGATGCTTCAAGATCTCAAAAAAGAAGAAGAATTTGACGAGCTTGAGGTAAAAGCTGACGGCCCCACTACCTACGGATCTACGGTCGAAAACTTGACTTCCGCCATTGCAGGAGAAGACTACGAGTGGAAGGAAATGTATCCCGGATTCGCCGATGTGGCCGAAAAAGAAGGACATCCAAAAATTGCTGCTCGATTTCGAGCGATCGCCAAGGCTGAAAAACACCATTCCGAGCGATACGGCAAGCTTTTGAAACTCGTGGGGGACGATGCGTTTTTCAAGCGCGGCAAAAAAGTCGTTTGGGTATGCATGGAATGCGGCTACGAGGTAGAAATGGACTCTCTTCCCGAAGATTGGAAGTGTCCTTCGTGCGACCACCCAAGAGACAACTTTAAAATCAAGTGCGAGGAGTTCTAATCCTTTTAACTCCCATTAAATCCATTTTTTATTATAAGTTAAGTCTAAACCAAAAACAACTAAGTCAAAAAAGAATCAAACAAGGAAGTGAATAAACATGCAAAAGAAAGAAATTTATAAGTGTCAAGTATGCGGAAAAGTCATCGAAATCCTGAATCCCGGCGCTCCCGAAACGATTTGCTGCGGCCAGGCGATGACCCTCATGAAGGAACAAACCGCAGAATGGAAAGGAGAAAAACACGTGCCCAAAATCACGATCGACGGAAATAAAGTCACCGTGGATGTTGGAATTTCCATGGGCACCCCCCACCCAATGACCGCAGAGCATTGGATCATGTGGATCGAGCTAATCTGCAAAAACGATTGCTACAAGCGCAAGTTTCTCAAGCCAGGGGACGAACCCAAGGCAACCTTCGTGGTGGCCGATACCACGGGATTAATCGCCCGAGAATATTGCAACATACACGGACTTTGGAAGTATCAGTAAACATCTTTCGCTTATTTCAACCATAAAAATTACTTCTCACCTTTTTTTTTATAAGTATTAAACCTTAAGTTTATAAGTTATTGACAAAAGACCTAAACAAGAAAATTATCAAAATAAACAAAAGAGGTATAGAAAAACGACATTATCGAACATCCCCATCATGCTGGAAAAAGTCAAGAAGGAAGACTTGGACAAGCAGATCTTGCGAGCGGGAATTTTGGCTGAGCTTGATGCCATCAACTTGTACGAGCAGATGGCCAGCTTGACCGAGAACGCCGACTTGAAAAAAGTACTTTTAGACGTGGCCAAGGAAGAAAAAGAGCACGTGGGCGAATTTCAATACCTGCTGCTCAAGTACGACGCCCAGCAAGCGAAGGAATTGGAAGAAGGAATGGACGAGGTAAAAGAATTACTTGGTGAGTAATTCCTACTCGTTAAATTATTATTCTTTTTTTTTTCTTACTTTTACCACTCTAAAATGATATTTTCAAGTTATTTTTCGTTTTTATTTTAAAAATATAAACTTTTAAACGAATACGCGATAATTATTTTTCATTGTAAAAGCATTTCATTTCAATTTAAATAGCGATCGAGAACCACGATGGATGTCGTACTTCAAATAATCGTCATTGCCTGCTTTGGGCTGGTCATCGTTGCCCTGTTCAGGGAAAAAACGGATTTTCTCACCTGTAGCTTCTTGGCAATGTTCGTTGCCGTTGTTGCCACGTTCGTGCTCATGCCAGAAGCCATCTCGATTGAAGGGTTAGTCCAGCACATCGAATGGGAGGTAGTGTTTTTCTTGATCTCCATATTCGGTATCGTGGAAATCCTCGACGACAAGAAGATTTTCCAAGAAGTCGCCTTGAGAATCACGTCAAAATTCAAGACGAAGACCAGGAGTTTTTTCTGGGTCATATGTTTAATTTCCACCCTTTCGGCAGCGTTCATCAACGATTTATCGGTTGCCATTATCTTTATCCCAATGATCATTAACACGAGCGAGAAAATGAAAATCAACCCTGCTCCAATCTTGTTGGGAATGACGATATGCATTAATTTGGCAGCAACCCTCACCCCGTTCGGATCCGCACAAAATATCTTGATCGCGAGCGATTTCGGTCTTTCTTCGGCCTGGTTCTTCTCAAACTTGGGAATTTATTTCGTGCTTGCCACCCTTTTGACTTTATTTCTGCTCGATCGTTTCGTGCTAAAAAAAAATCTAAAACAAATATGGGTTCCTCATTGCAAGGAATACATGGAAACGGACGAAAAAAACCACCTCGAAGAGCACGAACTCCACATAGTCGAAGAGCACATCGATTCGAAAACCTTTTATCGTAACCTTGGCGCATTATTCGTTTTCGTTGTCATGTTGATCGCCATTCCCAACATCGTGTTCGTGGGCCTTTTAGGGCTCTTGCTCTTCATCTTCATCAACCCTCGTGAGCATCGCCAGGGCGAAAGTCGGGTGGACATCTCGCATTACCTCACGAAGATCGATTACAAGCTCGTGTTCTTCTTCATCTGCTTGTTCATTCTAATCTATTGCATGGAGGTTAACGGTACCATTGATTTACTTGACAACCTCGTCCTGCTCATCAAGCCGAACGATCTTTTCTGGTTGAGCGTGTTCATTCTCGTAATCACATCTGTATTGTCTGGGTTCCTCGACAATGTTCCCATCACCGTGCTCTTCATCCCGATCATTCGAGCGCTCGTCGGGGCAGGATTTGCGTCAGGGCCGCTACTGGTTGCGTTCGTTTTGGGCATCAACTTGGGAGGAAACATCTTCCCTCAAGGCTCAGCTGCGGACATGATGACGCTCGAATTGTCCGAAAAATATTGCGTTGACGACATGAACTACAAGAGGCTCTTAAAAGTCGGAGGATTGTTTGCCGGCTTACACATTCTCTTAGGCATGGGATATCTTGCCTTGCTCGTGTTTGCATTTTAAGGTTTAAACAATCTTCATCTAATCTTTCCCTTTTTGTCTTTTTTTACTAAAAGTTCAAGTTCGGCAACCCCTGTTCCTCAAGAATAAATCCTATATTCAATTAAGTTCCAGCTCGATATAAATCGTGTCGCAATTTGCATTAGTTCTTAGTTGTAATGGGAGTCATTTCAAACTATTTTTAGGTGGTTAGAAAAAGTGCAACGAGTAGAACTTTACGAGTATCAAAATGAAGTCTCAATCTATTTCTAGGTATTTACAAAACAATAAAAATATGGGATCTTAATGCACCTTTGATTGGTTTCAATCTATTTCTAGGTATTTACAAAACTGGTACTTTTTTCCTCGCAGGCGCGGACTAGGGGCGGTCTTCGCGATCGAGTTGCACGATCTCGGTTCAAATGTCACGCGTATTTAAA
>JAFGGO010000104.1 GCA_016930515.1 Promethearchaeota archaeon
CTTTTTTAAAATTATTTAAATTGCGTTTTATTTGAAATTTTCAAAGGCAATTAGGATAATTAAATAATAAATTTAACCTAATACCTTCTTGGGAAAAATCTCATTCTGTCACGCCCTGGATATTTGTCTGAATAAAAGATAAAATTATAACTTTAAAATTATAATGTACATTTTGTACATTAATTGTATAATATTATACAATAATATTTAAAGCTAGTCTCCCTTTTTAAAAGTAGACAATATATGTTAGCCATATAAAAAATTTTTGATATTAATTATTTAATAATCAAATCAAAAAATTCAATCTAATAATTGTATAATGGTAGATAAAAAAGTAAAAGCACTTCGAGTCGATTTAAACAAGGTACTTGCTGCCGATCTGTTAGAGATCAAAAATTATTATGGAATACAGTCCGATTCTGACATGATCAGGTTCCTCATAAGAGAACACAAAAAAGAACTCCTAACCAAGGAGGATTTCCAACTTTTATCCTCCAATCAAAACAACAACGGAGCTTATCTATTGCAAGAAAATGGATCGTACGAAAAAATTCCCATTGAAGAGTTGAATTTCGCAGCGAATAACTTTGATCCCGAGTTAGTTCGATTTAATTTAACGCCCCAACTGCTCTCAAATGTGCTTCGTGCAATTATGTCTAAAAAACCGGTCTTATTAATCATTGAGCAGGAGTTTATTTACAAGCATGTGATAAATTTCTTTTCGTTTATACTTGAAGACACATTTGATATTGACATTGCCTGCGATACCTTTAAGAATTATAAAAAAAACGAGTCAAACTACTTGAATCACGTGGTTCTAAAAGGTGACGAAGTCTTAAAGGATTTGACCAAAACGCTTTCTAAAAAGAAATTAAAAGTCGAAAAGGAAATAGTACAAAAGTTTTATTCTGAAACGGATCCAAGATTTAGCTTAGTCATACTTAAAAACGAGATCACGAAAGCTTTTATTATGGCAAAAAAAATGATGCTTATTCTTGAAAAAGGAGAAAAGATAAGCTCCAAGGAAATTGCTAACTTCCTCAAACTTAACTTTCCTTTTGAAGTCAACCTTGCTTATATTGAATTTTTAAACTTCATCATTCAAGAATACCACGAAGTAAAAGTTCCCGAGATCTATAACACCCTTTCTGATTTTTTATGACTACTCACGAGTTATTTGATTTCCTCACAATCTCGCAACACAATTTATTTAAGTAAATACATGTTTAAAAAAACTGTAAATTTATATTTCTGAAGATACCACTCAATATTAGTTCACTCATAAGAATAGTTGGATTGCGTTTGATTTTCATCACGGTTGACCGGTTTGTCACAATATATATATATTGCAGAGCTTAATTGGAATTTTTTACGCCGTAATCATATATAGCTTGCTTCGCAAAAGGGAGAAAATCACTCGAAAGCGCGTTTTATTCAGCTTTTATTACCTGCTATCCTGTTTTGGTCTCGTCATGAATTATATTTACGGGTTATGGCACGAATATCCACTTACAAATTTTCTTTATCTCCTCACGATCTACTTCTTATATATGGCACTTGGCATCATCGCTGTTTTTGTTGCAGAACTATATTTTGAACGTGTAAAAAAGAAAAAAGTATTATTATTTCAAACTATTTGTCTTGTAACCTATGCCTTCTTTTTATTGGGTATCTTTTTTTTCCAAGGTGGCGTGGAAATCAACGCTAGTACTTCTTGGAAACCGGTTGTGAGCATTACTTTATTCGTCTATTCGAGTGCTTTCATGGTTATCAGTTCCCTGGTTTTTATATTTTATGCTTATAGCCTTTATCGTTATTTTATCGAAACAAACCAAGAAACGATTATTGTAAGGCGTTGGTTTTTGTTTGTCTTGGGTATCGTCTCAACCTTCATATTTTTAGGAATCACGATGTTAAATCATGTGCTCAATGTAGAAGCTTTCCGACAACTTTGGAGCTTGATAGGAGGTATTCTTTTAGTCAGTGCTACCGTTCTGATCTGGATCGGAATCGGAAAGAAATTTTTGTGACCTTTACGCATTTTTACGATCTGCACACGCCTTTATAAACGCCAGGTAGCACTTACTCGGCTTATAAGGTCGACTTTTAAATTCAGGATGAAATTGTGTGCCTACCATCCAATGATCCACTCTATCGAGTTCGATGCTATTGATAATTTTAGCAGTCTCGTCAGTGCTGGATACAATAAGACCAAATTTTTCCGCATCCTCCGCATATTTCGGGTTGATATGAAATCGGTGTCGGAATCTTTCAACAATAGTAGGTTCTCCATAGGCCTCATATAATTTCGTGCCTTCCTTGATCTTGATCGTGTGACCTCCAAGTCTCATCGTTCCTCCTTTGTCAGTGATTTGTTTTTGTTCTTCTAATATGTCGACGACGGGATGTGGCGTTTTTGGATCAATTTCAGTGGAGTTTGCTCCTTCAAGTCCTAAATATTTCCTGCAAAACGCCACGAAAAAAAGCTGAGCACCGAAACAAATTCCTAAGAAGGGTACTTTCTTATCCATCGCATATTCTGCACTTTTTATCATGCCCTGAACTGCTCGCTCTCCAAAACCTGGAGTTAACAAGATTCCATCGCATTCATTTAATTCCTGTTCTATGATTGTGTTTTCCGTTACATTTATCATTACTAATTCGGATTTAAATCCTAAATGCGCTGCGGCGTGCTCTAAAGCGTCGTTAATCGAAATGTAGGAGTCCGAAATGTTAAAATACTTTCCAGGCATGCCAATCTTCAGGATTGGCTTCTCTTTTTTAAATAAGGAAATCATTTTTACCCATTCCGAATAATTATTAACTTCGCTATACGAAACGAGCTTGGCTTTAAGATCTAACAATTCACACATGAGATCTCCCAAGTTCTGTTTTTCAAACAACACGGGCAACTCATACACAAAATCTAAATCAGGATTAGATATGACGGCTTCTTTAGAAATGTTCGAAAATAACGATAGCTTATCCTTGATGTCGGGATCCAAGTCCTTTTTGCTCCTACAGATCAAAACATCTGGTTGTAGACCAACGCTTTGAAGCATTTTAACCGAATGTTGGGTTGGTTTAGATTTTTGTTGGCCCACTGCTTCAGAGTAGGGCACTAAGGTGACGTGAACGAACGCCACGTGCTTTTTGGGTAATTCAAGCTTTAATTGTCGGAATGCTTCTAAAAATATGCTTGATTCCAAGTCCCCTACCGTTCCACCACATTCAATTAGCAAGACATCCAATTCCTCGTCCTTGGCGATGTCAAACAGCCTGTCCTTTATCATATTGGTGCAATGAGGTATAATTTGAACGGTTCTTCCCAAAAATTTGCCTTTCCTTTCGCGCAAGATCGTTGAGAGGTAAATCTGACCCGAAGTGATGTTGTGGGAAGGATGCATTTCGATTCCTAAAAAACGACTATAAGTTCCAAAATCTTGATCGATTTCCGAGATTCGATAACTCTTTTCGTCCGATTCAAAGGTCCTGTCAATATCTGGAACGGGTTGAAAGTCCCATACTTCTTCTGTGATAAAACATTCGCCATGTTCTATGGGATTAAGCGTTCCTGGATCGACATTTAAATACGGGTCGATCTTGACCACGGAGATGTTAAAACCCCGAAATTGAAAGAGCTTGCCCAAGCTCGCCGTTACAACCCCTTTTCCAATGCCCGACATGACTCCGCCGGTAACAAACACGAATTTACAATCAGGAGGCATTTTTAAAACCAATCTTATTCGTTTTAATGAATTTTATAAAAAATAATAATATCACGCGCGGTTTATATAGTTAATGAAGGATGGCTTTAAGTTCTTACGAGCATAAAAGATTCCAATTAATTACAATCCATTCTCCAATCCAATGCACAAATCACAACCTTTAAATACTTACTTTAATATATGTTAATTAGAGATATGTAAACCCGTGGTTGACAGTTAAACCTTGCAAGTATATAAAAATTAAAAAAACAAATTGGAGGTAATGGTATCGTGACTGAATCAGCTGAAAAGAAGGTAGAAATTAAACAGGAACGCTCGGAAGATACGAAAGTAAAAAAAACTGAAGATTCAAAAGAAACCAAAGAAAAAACTGATTTAGCGACATTAAGAAACGATTCTTTCCCAATGTTAAATTCCATTGAAAAAATGTTTAGCGAAATGAATCGATGGTTCGATGACATGTTCTGGAGACCAAGCCGAATCTGGAATATGAGACCGTTCGCATTAGATATGTTCGACAAAGAACCATTGTTTAGAACCCCATTGGCTAACATTACCGACGAAGGAGACCATTTTAATCTAACGGCTGAATTACCTGGCTTGGAAAAAGGAGACCTTGAAATCACCATCCACGACGGAATGCTTGAGATCAAGGGCGAGAAGAAGACCGAAACCGAGGAAAAAGACAAGGGATACATCCGAAAGGAATACAGTAGCTCGAGCTATTATCGATCCTTTGCCGTACCGGAAAACGTGGAAGAGGAAAAGATCAACGCTACTCTAGAAAAAGGCGTTCTTAAGTTAATACTACCCAAAAAAGAGGAAGAAAAATCCGAAAAGAAAAAAATAAAAGTACAATAATCAACTTTTTCCATTTTTGGTTTCCATTGTATTTTTTTAAAATTAAATTTTATTTTTTTTAAAAATCTTTTTTGCTCCTCACTATTTTTTTGACTTGTTTATAGTTATGCTCTAATTCTATATAGATAAAGCTCTTAAATAGAAAGAAAAATTATTATTACTTGAAATGAGCGAAAAATCGGTCAAATGTCTTACATGCAAGCATTACGCTAAAAATTCTTCTTGTAGTCCATGCATGGACCAAGGAACGAGAATAATACATGCCATAGATCTTTCAATAAGTGCTGAAATTGTTCGCCCCGACGAGGAACAAAACACTTATAAGTATTCGTGTAAAATAATCATGCGTTATCCCGAAGATTTTAACAATGTGGATCCTTATGATTGCAAGTATTACCTTCCCTCCTGTTTGGGATTCCGTTAAAATGATTTTTTTAATATTTTTTTTTCACTTTTCGAATAAAATTCGGTACAAATCATATTATCTTTATTATTTTAAGAAAAGATCAATACTATTTTGTAGAAAATCCAGAAAAACATCAAAAGGCTTAAATATCATTCGGGATATAATATTAATAGCAAAATGATCTTCGGGATCAAGAACAGTTCGTAGAACGAAATATAAATATAATAACAAAAAAGGAAATAATCGTGTCAGAACAAGAGGAAGAAAACCTTCTTTACGAAGGTATTTTTATAAGGTTTGATGGCGAATTAGAACCTATAGTGGATGATCTCTTCGTTATTTGTAGTAAAGATATTGAAAAAGTGATTAATACAATCTGTAAAAACATCAAAACAGACGGAATAATTGAGATTTACCGAAAACGCCCTTCTTCTGAAGCACTATTTTACAAGGAAATAAGTTTTTATAACGAACTTGAAATTGCTTGAAATATAAATCACATTTTATATTATCTTTTTTTTTCAAATAAACATAAAATTTGCCTTATTTTGTCATCATGTATGGTTTTTATAGATATCTATGAAATATTTTCAGTATTAAATGGTAAGTTTATATGTTGAGATTGACAAAAAAAACAAACTCACAATAAATAATTAAGATATTGTAGCCTTGTTTATATAAGCACAACCTTTTTATACCTTTTTTTATTAAAACGCAATGAAGAATGAATTATGTTCAATCGCCTGATTGAAAGAACTAACGAAGGTAATATTTAAAAATCTTTACAAAAAAAAATAAGATAATTATCGTGTCGGAACAAGAAGAAAAAAACCTTCTTTATGAAGGTATTTTTATGAGATTTGATGGCGAATTAGAACCTATAGTTGATAATCTTTTCATTATCTCTAGCGAAAACATTGATAACTTAATTAAGACTATAAGCAACAATGTAACTTGTGATGGAATAATTGAAATCTATCGGAAACATCCTTCTTCTGAAGCACTATTTTATAAGGAAATTAGCTTTTATAACGACCTCGAATTAGTGCTAACTTGATTGTAAAAATTTTCCTTTTTTTCTTTTTTTAACGAATATATTAGCAGCACCTTAATACTATTGTTTTATTGTGTAAATTACTTCGAAAACGATGAAATGTTTTCAACACTTTATAGATAATTTATATGCTATCGATAGGAAATTGAACGAAATAGCAATTTTTTATTAGAATTAATGTAAGTATGTTTACATAATGATAATATTTTTATTCCATCATTTACTAAAATTATATAAAAAATGAACTAAGTTCAATCATTCTAAATAACGAAAGATATAGACGATTATACATTAGTAACAATATTTAACGAGAAGAGGATCTTAAATAATTATGGACAAAAAAATAAGAATTATTGATGTGACCAATCGCGATGGCGTGCAAACGAGTCGATTAGGCCTGGCAAAATTGGAAAAGACGGTATTAAACATTCTTCTTAATAAACTAGGCGTTTATCAATGCGAGTTTGGCTTTCCCACAACCCACCACGAAACAAATTACATCAACGCGAATTTAGAACTCGCTCGTATGGGTGTATTAAAGCCCATGATCTTGGAAGGCTGGATAAGAGCAATTGAAGAAGACGTGGAGAAGGCAGTAGAAATGACGAGAGTTGAGCATCTGAACTTGTCAATTTCAACTTCTAACCAAATGATCCAAGGTAAATTCCAAGGAAAAAAAAACAGGGACGATGTTATTAACGACATGGTAAAAGCCGTAAAACATGCTCGAGATCTTGGCATTAAAACCATAGGAGTCAACGCCGAGGACGCATCTCGAACGGATATGGATTATCTCATTAAATTTAGTTTGGCAGCTAAAAAGGCGGGAGCCGATAGAATCAGGTATTGCGACACTTTAGGTTACGAGACACCCTTTCGCATTCATTTTAGGTTAAAAGATTTGACGAAAGCAGTAGATATGCCGATTGAACTACATTGCCATAATGATCTTGGCATGGCCGTTGCGAATAGCATAATGGGTGCTAAAGGTGTTATCGAGGAAGGACAAGAAGCCTATATTAACACCACAGTAAATAATATGGGCGAACGAGCAGGGAATTGCGACTTGGTAAGTACGATTTTGGCTTTAAAATACGGCGCAGAAATCGAAGAGTTGGGGATGGGAGATCCAAACATAAAACTTGATAAAGCTTGGCAAATCGCCATGTATGCTTCTCACGCGTTCGGCGTTCCAATTCCTATAAACCAGCCAGGAGTGGGAGATAACGCTTTTGCTCACGAATCGGGTATCCACGCCGATGGGGTCTTAAAAAATAGGGAGAATTACGAGTTATACGATTACAAGGTTTTGGGGCGGGGAGAAAAGATCTTAGTCGAAACTGGCAGGCTAATAACGACTGGTGAATATTCTGGAATATCGAGTTTCCAGCATGTATTTAAAAACTTCAATTTGACATTCAAAAACGAAGAAGAAGCTAGGCAAATCCTCGAACTCATACGCTACGCAAATGTACACAAACAACGACCTCTCGTGAAAGAAGAATTCATTTTCATTGCGAAATATCCAAAGATTGCCGAGTTATTGTTAACAATGGTTCCGCCAAAAATCACCATATTCAAACCCTTGATAATGAAGGACGAAAATGGTAATGATCTCAATGAAGAACAAGAACCAGAAAAAGAGAGCCTAATAATAAATTAGTCTTTCGCTCTTTTCATAAATTTTTATATTTTAATATATTCAATTTTACTTTCAAAAATATAGTTAAATTCTTAAAGAGCAAAATGAAATTAATGCTTTATAATACAATATGAAAGATTAAAATAAAAAGAAAAAGAATACGAGAATTATAATCTCGTGATGTACCTATCGCGTTCCCATTGAGAGACATTAATTCGATATGCGTCAAATTCTTCAAGTTTTGCGTAATAGAAGTTTTTAAAGGCTTCTTCTCCTAAAACTTCTTTCATAAATGTGGATTCTTTGTATTCTGTTAACGCTTGTCGTAAACTTCCAGGTAAGGCGTTAATTCCCGCTTTTTCCAAGTCCTTGGTTGAAAAGTGGTACACATTTTTATCCGTAGGTTCCACGAGTTCCGTATTATTGGAAAGAATGCCCTCCAAACCTGCCGATAAAAGCACCGCAAACTGCAAGTAGGGATTACCTGCCGGGTCTGGACACCTAATCTCGTTGCGAGCGGCGTTTGGTTTGCCATGGAAGTCCGGAACTCTTATCAAAGGACTTCGATTCCTGAATCCCCAAGCGATGTATACGGGGGCCTCGTAGCCCGGAACAAGTCTTTTATACGAGTTTGGCCAGCTACTCAAAACGCAACACATGGCCTTGGCGTGTTTTAATTGACCCGATATCCATTTTTTCATGGTAATCGAAATATTAGCCTCGTCCTTCTCGTCGTAAAACGTGTTTTTACCTTCCTTCCAAAGACTTTGGTGGACATGCATGCCAGAGCCGTTAATACCGGGGAATGGCTTGGGCATGAAAGTGGCCGTCATGTTATTTTGGGCAGCAACTGTCTTGATGATGGTTTTTATTGTAATCGTGTTGTCAGCAGAGTCCACGGCTTTACCATACTTAAAATCGACCTCATGTTGTCCGAAAGCAACTTCGTGGTGTAAGGCTTCTATCTCGATGCCCATGGCATCGCAATATTCTGCGATCGTATATCTCATTTTTTCGTTAATGTCGTAAGGATCGTAATCGAAATAGCCTCTCATGTCAGAAGGCTTGTATACTTCCTTGGTGTCCTTATCTAATATGAAAAACTCCATTTCAGGTGCGCAATAGAATGTATAGCCATTATCCTCTGCCCTTTTTACCGCTTTTTGGAGGATGTATCGTGGATCTCCCTCGTATCGCTTGCCATCGGGCTTATAGATATCGCAAATAAATCGGGCCACTTTATTGCTCTTCCTCCAAGGGAGCATGTAAAATGTGCTTGGATCGGGAATAGCAACCTTATCACTTTCTTCTATCGCACCATAACCCGTGATGCTCGAGCCGTCAAAGTTCTCGCCTTCCTCGAGAAAGTCTTCTATTCTTTTAGCGTTTATTTCGAATGATTTGATGATTCCATGAATATCAGTAAACTGTAAATAAATGAATTTAATGTCCTCTTTGCTTACCGTGTCGATGACTTTCTCGCACAGTTCTTTTCGTTTTGGATCAGTTTTTTCAATCATTTTTTCTCAATATCGTGTCTAACTTTTATGATTATTATGTTCAGATAGTGCATCCTTCTTTATAAACATTGTCATATATGTTCACTTTATTAGAGTAAAGGTATATTAATGTGCCACTATCAGGAACAAAAAATGACCGATCGACCACTTTTTACCGACATAATTATTACATCGTAAACGTTCTTTTATTTTTTATGCCAAAGAATAGTCAAATGCATGATTTAAATAGGAATCGCTATTACTTATATCTATGAAAGTTACGAGTTTGGATGAATTGGATATCGACATACTCAATATTCTCACTAAAGATGGACGAGCGTCGTTTCGACAAATTGCAAAAGACCTGAATAAATCCCCGGTAACCGTCAAGAAACACGTGGAAGAATTGGAAAGGAACATCATCACGAGTTATGGTGCTAGTATCAATTTCGAATCCTTAGGATATGACATACTTGCTTTTATCGAACTAACAATTTCAAAAGGAAAGATGCTTGAAGTAGAAAAGGAAATCGCTCATTTACCAAACATTTTTGGCGTATTTGATGTAACGGGCACGTATGATGCTATAATTTTGGCAAGATTTAAAACGAGATCAGAGCTAAGCGAATTGGTCAAAAAAATAAACTCCTATGAATTTGTAGTGCGAACAAATACCCACCTCATTCTGAATATCATAAAGGAAAAAACGATTTTTGAAGATCTAATGGAAAAAGATTTTAAAATTCCGAAATAGTCTATTCTTTAAAATTATTAATCTAAACAATAGGTGCGATATTGATCAATAATTATAGAATAAAATAAGAAGAAAGAAGAAAAAGCTTATTTGAGGTTTTTTTTTCCTAAAGACTTTCTGAGCTCTTCTGCTAAATTTCCCAATCTCGTTGCGGTTGCGGCTATCTCTTGCATTGAAGCTGTTTGTTCCTCTGCCGCGGTGCTAATACTTTCCATGAGCATGGCGTTGTTTTCTTCCGTTTTTACGGAATTTTTTACTTCGGTCCTTACTTTTTCGATTAGTTCAGCCGTTCTGGATATCATTGTAATGATCTCTTCTATTTTTGGTGCTGCGTCCTTAACCATGCTTTTTGATTGTTCTGCTAACTTGCGGACCTCATCGGCAACAACGGCAAAACCCCTACCATGCTCTCCTGCCCGTCCAGCTTCTATACTCGCGTTAAGCGCCAATAAATTCGTCTGTTCGGAGATGCTGGTGATGATTTTCATGATGTTGTTTATATCCTTTGTTGAGATTTGTATACCACTCGCAAGTTCACTGATATTATCAACATTCTTGTCGATTTCAGAAAGGGTCGTGACTTCTTGTTGCGTGCTCATGGTTGCTTCTAAGGTAGTTGCAGATATTTCTTCGGCTGCAGCATTCACTTCGGAGGCACTAGCCGCAAGTTCCGTGGCCATATTGGCAGTATTAATGCTCACTTCGGAAGCAGCTGAGAGTATCTCGTCCATCTCACTTGCGTCGTTCAAGGCCTTCTTTTTTATGACATTTATTTTATTTTCGAGAACGGAAACAAAACCCGTAACAACTCCTAGAGCACATGAAATGAGTGCATATCCCTCACCAAATGTGTCTCCATACGGCCAAAGACCAAGCTTATCGGTGATGTTTCCTATTGAGTATAACATCACGGTTGTAATAAAAAATATCATTAACTGATGGTAAATGGTTCTAGTTTTATATGCGAGATAAACCATGATCATTATTGCCCCAATAAAGAAAAACAAGGCGGTTATGTTAAAACCACCATCTGTCAAGTCTTCTGGTGCCACGCTCATTTGAACCTTCCTCCTGAAGTAGTTGTTGCCTGCCTTCTTTGAAGTGCTTTAATCTTCTTAGTTTTTCCCCGATTCGAATATAAATTTAAAAGAGCCCCAAAGAAGAGTAAGATGGCAGAAAGAAAAATGCAAAAATGTTCTAAAAAGTTAAAAAATTCTGGAGCTGCTACTGCTTCTATGTTCGTACTAATAAAAGTGATAAATAACGCAAGAAGTCCTGGAATGTAATAGGCAAGCTCTTTTCTCTTCCTTGCACCGTACGAGAATCCCAAGAGTGCCAATGGAAACAATGTGACTAATATTAATTCTGTTACTTCTAATTCTGGCATTTTAAGTTACTTACCCTAATCATGTATATTTTATATTACATGTAAGATCATAATCATTGTATATAAATTGCTGCATTATAACTTTTTATTTGTGATTGCTAAACAATCAGAATTTGTAGTAGATCCAAAAAAACGATCGAATTTGATAATTAACATGAACGATACATACTTTCATGTAAAAAAGATATAATAATGGGCATTACTACGATATAAGTAACAAAATTTTTCTCGAAAACAATAAAAGAGAGTTTAATCCGTGGAAAACAATTCAATGTTCGAGGCTAAAATTCAATTGCTATTCTCGTTGATCGGTAACGGTTATCTCAAGGATAGGCGATTGTTTCGAGCTTTTTTAGACGAAAACATTGAGGATTTTATTTCGGAAGAATACATCTATCACGCGGGATATTTTGTGGATAGACCCAGCCTTTTTTATCACAAGAATGTGGATAATTATCGCACGATTAGTGCGCCTCACATGATATGCATAATGCTCCAAGGATTGTTGTTTACAAGGCCAGACGAGGATTTGCTCATCTTGGGTGCAAAAAGCGGATTTATTTCTGCCCTTGCTCACAAACTCATTCCCGAAGGTAACATTACCGTAGTAGAAGCCAATTCAGATGTGGCAAAAATTACTCTTGAAAATTTAAACAAGCTTAATTACACGGAAAAAATAAGAATTCTTGTAAAAAATCCCCTTGAGGGCGTTCCCGATCAAAAACCGTGGAAAAAAATATTAGTCACTGGTGCGATCACCGAAGATAAAATTTATCCCCTCTTAGAGCAACTAGATCCAGACGGGGGCGTATTATTTGCTCCAATTGGAAATATTGAACAAACTCAGACTTATACCCAAATCTTACGCGTGGGAGATGATTTTTTTGGTAAAAAACAACTTCAAGTTCAATTCTCTCCCTTGATGACTAAAGTCGAATTGGATGAACTCGAATTAGTAATGGATTTTGATGAGGAGATCATCGAAGATCAAAATAAAGAAGATGGTAAACCCTCACATATTTCCATTAAATATACTTCAAGTATCTTGGACGAGATTGATTTGAAACCAAATGCAAAAATGAACCCTCCGAACCTAATCATACAACCAATCGATGTAGGGATTGTATTTCTCGAATATATAGATGATATAACGGAAAGGATGAAAAAAAGCGAGCAAGTTCGTGAAATAGCCTCTAACATTGAAAATATCGGTATTTTAATAAGCATTATCGAAAATTTCAAGGATAAGTTAAACATTAGCTTTGAACAAATTGCATCTTCCTTTAACCATATTAAAATTCCTGGTACAAACTCCGATTTCAAGGACCAACCAAGAGTATCAAACTTTACACTTGAAACAAACAAAACAATCCTATCATCCCTCAACCAATTTCAACAAGTCATTCGAAAAGAAGTAAATAAATTAAAGTCTTGATAGTAGGTTTAGTTAATAATTATAACTGCGCGAAAGAGTTAATAATCTTTTTTATGAATTAGAATTTTTTCCATCTGAGTCGTTTCTTTGTTGGTCTCTCTTGAATTAATGTTCTGGGGATAAAAAATTCACAGAATAGAGTTAAATAAAGCATATTTTATGTGTATCAAAAAATTTTTAATTTTTCAATAATTAGAATTCTCATAAAACTTGGATCATTATAATGCCCGAACTTATTACTTTTAGGAACTTTCACTATAAAGAAGCGATCGAAAAAGGAACTGAGCGATTAAACGATTTAGTAGCACCTCCTTACGATGTAATATCTGAAGAAGAGAAGCAACAATTAAAAAGTCGAGATCCCAACAACATCTGCCACGTGATCTTACCAGAATCCTACGAAATGGCTGGAAAGAAGTTTCGAGAAATGATCGACAACCAAACACTTGTATATGGTGAAAGTCGTTGCTTGTGTGTTTACGGTATTGATTACTACAGACCCGATACGGGCGAAAAGATCTCCCGATATGGTTTTGTTGGATTGCTAAAGTTAGAAGAGATATTTCCTCCCTCAGCTCGAAAAGGCATCATCCCTCACGAGGCAGTATTCAAGAAATTTTGTGAGGATCGACTGCAGATCATTCAAAATACTAATGCTAATTTTTCACCCTTGTTCATGATCTACGATGGTAACGGTGCTGCTGAAGAAATAATCGCTAAATATACGAAAAAAAAGCCTTATTTGCAAGCCGTTGATAGAGAAGGATTTACTCACAAGATATGGGAAGTATGGAAGGAAAAAGATGTGAAAAAATTACAGAAAATAGTGAAAGATCACGATATTATCATAGCAGACGGACATCATAGGTTCATTACCAGTCTCAGTCATAGCAAGAACGGCGGGTGCAAATATGTTATGGCGTTATTCATAGATTTTAACGACCCTGGCTTGATAATTTATACTAGTCATCGGGAACTTCATGATATTCCCGTCAAAAATCTGGAAGAATTTAAAAGTTGCGTGTGCAACTACTTTAATGTGCTTGATATCAAGAACTTCGAAGAATTGAAAGTCCAAATGGATAAAAACAAGGAAAACAAAATATTTGGATGTTATTTACACGAGACATACTTGTTATTGCAATTAAAAGATGATATAAAACCAGAAGATGTAGTGCCTGGGGATAAATCGAAGGAGTGGAAAAATTTAAGCCTGTCTGTCCTTCATTCGATCTTGATTGAAAAATGCCTCAAAGTTCGGAAAAACAACGTCACGTTCGTTAAAGATGTTAATCAAGGAATTCAAAGGGTCGATCAGGGTAAAATTAAGGCTCTTGTCATTGTAAATCCTTCTACTTTAGAAGAAGTTCAAAAAATCACAAAATTAGGAGAAATCATGCCACAGAAAAGTACCTATTTCTATCCCAAACCTCTTAGCGGTCTATTAATTCACGTGCACACGGACAAAATAGAATAACCTAAGCCTCTTTAATTTAAAGATCAAGAATATTTCTTCGAATTTCCTGCTATCACGCAAATAAAAACTGGTTTAAGAATTTCCTTCAAAGAAATACATTTAATCTTTTATTAATTGTAAAGTCTAACTCTTACGACTTTTAGTCAATTGTTTTCGAAATAAAAATGTTTAATAGTATCTACTTTTACTAATAGTTTGATTTTAAGTTTTAAACTTTAATAAACAGTAAAAAAGTGTTCGCAAATTATGGCAGAAAACACCAATCCAGAATTAGAAAGGCTCAAGATCGAGCTTTCAAAAACTCAAGAAAAACTTAGTTCCACAACCGCCGAGCTAGGTTCGGCAAACCTTGATATAGGTTCTCTCAACGACGAGATTGAGGGATTAAAGAAAGAATTAACCTTGACTAAGGAAGAAACTAATAAAAATAAAGGGGAACTCGATTCAGCATTGGCAGATCGCGATCGATTAAAAGAAGAGCTGCAATCTTTAAAAAGATCTCAAGAATCCTCCAAGGCAGAATTAGATAAAATTAAATCAGATCTGGAATCATCCAAATCGGAGTTAGAACAAGTTAAGAACGCTTCGAAGGATTCAGATAATACTATAAACGCTTTAAAGTCAGAAAAAGATACTTTAAAAAATCAATTAGACCAAGCAAATGGAAAAATAGCTGGTTTAGAATCCGAAATTACCGATTTAAAGTCCAAATTGGACGCATCGAATTTAAATATCGAAGAAGCAAAAAATCTTGCTTCCCAAAAAGACGAAGAAATCAACGCTTTCAAGAAAGAAATCGAAGAAAAGAATAAAAATATCGAAGAACAAGCAAAAAAAATCGAAGAACTCAACACAGAGATCTATGCTTTAAAACCAGAAGCAAGAGCAGCTGAATTTTCAAGCGAGGAACGTAAGACCTGTTCTAAATGTGGAGCGGTAGGAAACGACATCAAGGTTATGGATGATAAATCGAAAGTCTTGAGTTACATGAACAACATTAAGATCTACGCAAAAAAAAATGTTTGCAAGAAATGTGGGAACGAGTGGACTTAATTATTTTTTTTAAACCTTCTTTTTTTTCCACAATCTATCCTTTTCTATAAGAATTCGTTTTTATTCAAGTAAATTTAAATGCTTTTTTTAAAAGAAGAGAAATTAAAAATTATCTAAGAAAATAAAAAAAGAGATAAATTGAAAAAAATCTAAATTAATGGAAACTGTTCTGGAAATCCTTGAGCTTTGTCCTGTACTGGTCCTGTAAAGCGCCTACAATAATTTTCTTTTGGTCTTCCATGTTTTGCAATTCACGGATGAAGGCACTATATTGATGACGCACGGGACCTGGAGGTATGTCGTCCCTAAATCTTTCCAATACAACCGCAAAATCTGAAACCGTTGGTGCCGCATCCAGTTTCTTAAATATACCCGTGAAGATTTCTTGAACTTCAGATGATTTTTTCATGCCTAAATCCGTTTCAGGGGCTGCTTCTTTTGCTCCTGCCGAAGTAGGCCCGCTAGAAACCGCCGCACCTCCCCGTCCCAACACATTCACTATAGGTTCAGAACGTGGATAATCTCCAGATCCTGTACACTTGTAATTGATGATGAGCGTTTCGTTTCCCTTTAATAACTCCATGGTTAGTTGTAATTCGGATTCAGCCTCCACTGCTTCTCTCACATGTGTTGTTCCGGCTGGAGGATGAAATTCCGTTAAAGAAAATCCTGCGGGTATCTTGTCCTTTATCAATAGGTTCTCTAACTCAACGTCCCCCTTGTTTTGAACGCGTACCGTGATGTTAAACTCGCCTTCGTTAATTCCGGGCTTTATACTCTTGAGGGTCTTGAGTTTTCTCTGAATGTATTTGATCTGAACGACTGGTTCTTCGGGAGGCTTGACTAATAGTTCAGCACCCTTTCTTGGCGTATTGACCATTATCTGAACTGGCGTGTTGTATCTTACTTCGGGTTTGGGATTCTTGGCAAGAAGGGGATAACTCACGAGTAAGCTAGATTGGGGAGGTAATTGGTCCTTCAAATCTTTCAGCGATAAAGTTATCTTATGCGGCGCTTCGGGACTGATATCGTCTGGTTGAATGAAAATCTTGTCAATAAATTCTTCCCTATTCTGAATCTCGATGGAACCCCCTGGATTCATAATGGTTAATGTTATCTGTTCGACCTTGGGTGGAACAAAATCCTTTGGAATCTCGTCTTCTATAAAAACCGTGTTTAAACAAGCCGTTCCAGTGTTAGGAATTGAATTTTCGATTTTCATATCGGTATTGGCATAGGCTCCGACTTCGGGAGGAATGATCGCCTTGTGAATTTCGGCTGCTAAGACATCATATATGGTAGATTCCTTGTTAATTACTCCGATTGTTCGCGTGATCACGCCAAATAAGGCTGTAAAGGTGATAGCCGATTCCAATTCGGGAACGTTCGGCGTTATCAAGTTGAAGTCGTAATCCCAAGATCCTTGGGGGCCAATTTGCTCGTTGGGCTCCTGAGAGACCACAGTTTCTTTCCCTGTAGGGATCTTATGGTCAACCTTTACGTCTTCAAGCCTCACGTTAAACTCTGAATCGTTGATGAACTCGACATTACAATCCCAGGTACCAGGATTGGATCCTTCTTCTCTCGAGACTCCGCTCATCGAGTCCGTAATGCTTCTAACTTCGGGTTTGACCATTGTTAATTGGTGATTGTGAGCAACATAAGTTACGTTAAGAGCTCCGAGCGATTGTCTTGTCCGTTCTTCCATGTTTACCGTGCAAATGAGTTGAAGTTCAGCAGATTGATTTCCATCCAGGGTTCCAATATCCCATTTTAAGACTCGCTTTCCTTCTTCCTCGCTTAAATCCGCTTTTCCCGCACTAGGTGGGCTGATCTCAACTTCCTTGAGCATTGCAGGCATTTGTCTCGTTGACTTTATATCCGAAATAGGCGTGCTCAGGGTGTTAGTAAAGGTCAAGGTGATCTTGCACTTGTTCGAATAAATATAAAGAAAGGCATTGTTAACCGTTTGCCCCGTTGTCCTGTCGGTGTCAAAAACTTCCAGAACTTTCAAGCACGGTTCTTGCAAGTTTTGCAAGTGGTAATCCTGCTTGTGATCTTGCCCTGGATTCAAGGCCCCCACATTCAAGACCTTACCAGGGATGTTCGTGTTTACGATTTCCTTAAGGTCGTTGGTGCAGTTCCACAGGCGACTTGATTGCGAGGTGTTTCTGGTGAGTATCGTGCCATCTCCAGTTATTTCAAGTAGTTCCGATTGTTCTCCTAATTTGATATACTCTCTATCAGTAATATCAACTACGATCAAGTTTTTTAAGTCTGACATTTTCTATCAAATCTCTGTATGTAAAATAAAAGTTTATACCAACATAATATAGTAGGCAAATATAAATTTTTTTACAACGAAGTTTTTATCTACTTCTTTTCGCCAAAAAAATAATATTATCTTTATATAAAAAAAATACAAAAAAAACGAATTTAATTTTATTTGGAAAGTTGGCGTCCTACTCCAAAATACATCAATATCGACCCTGAAAGTACTAAAATAAAACCTAAATAGGATGTAATCGTCCTAAAGGAGTCATTGTTTGAGAAATTATTGAGGAAAACCAAATAACCATAACTTAAAATGAATATTACCCCAACTGAAAAAAACAACCATTTCTTTTTTAACTCCGCATCTGAAAATTGATTAAAGATTTTATATAACAAGTAGCACAAAGGAATAAAGTTTGCTAGCGTGAATGCCAAGAGCATGAATATAAAGAACGGAAATGGCCATACGGGGGCAAAATCCTTGCCAGTAAACTCAACGCGGGTCTCAGGGAAGAGATTTAATGTCATCATTCCAATCCCAAATACTAAATAAATCCCTAAAATAACGAGTAATTGTAATTTTGTATCAACCGCCTTTTCAGACTTGAGCAGGATGAGGCAAAAAACAACGAGAAAAACGACACCAGAATACACAAACAAGTTGGTCAAGTAATTCATGTATAAGACCATAGGATCGTCCTCGAATGGGAGATATATGAAATTAAATAACAATCCAATCACTAATGAAATATAAAACCCACTGAAAATTTGGTTCAAGCGCTTTTTATCTCTCTTCAAGATCTTATAAGCGATGAATAACAGCACTACAAACAAGAGTCCTTGTACTACATATACAGTAATTAATCGCGTATTACCCAATTAAATCCCTCCAAAAGTATGTAATATCACTTAAATAGTGTTTTTTACATTTAAATTTGATCAATGAAGATCATTTAAAAACTAACAGAAGACCTTTGAAATTACATTACGAAATTCAAATTATTAATGAAAAATCTCTGATATAACTTAAATAGGTTTTCGGATTTTCTTTATTAATATTATTTGATCATAGATCGCGATCTTAAAACATGACTGAATCAAAACAAAACAAGATTAACGAAATAGTATCCTCGAACCCGGTGTTTCAAAAAGCCATTGCGTCTTCGAACTATTGTTATAATTGCAATCGATGCGTGAATGTGTGTCCTCAAGCGGCCGACGGGAGATTTTCCCCTCGAAACGTGATTTCCGATTTGACCTTGCTTTCGATAGAGGAAGCCGTAGAAAACACGAATACTTGGCACTGCCTTACGTGCGGATTATGCATGGAATATTGTCCCATGTCGCTGAAAAAGGTTGGCGTTGACATTATTGAAATAATCCTTAATTTAAGGACCTTAACAAACGATCTCGGAATAATGCAAGTTCAAAAAGCGTCCTGTCAGCACGGAAGGTCTTTTTCGAACATTCCGGAGCTTATGGTAGACGACAAGATAGAAATTACCAACAAGCTTGGGTTTTTAGAGGAAAGTAACGTTAAAATCTCTGATAAGGGAGATGTTGGCTACTTTATGGGGTGCTTGCCCTTTATGGGTGGTATAGCCCCGTGCTCGCAGGCGTGTCCTGCAGGCCTGGATGTTCAGGGATATGTCGCATTAATAAAAGAAGGAAAATTTCAAGAAGCTCTCGACTTGATACGAGAAAGAAATCCATTTCCCGTCGTATGCGGGCGAGTTTGCACGCATCCCTGCGAACTTTCGTGTAATAGAAAAGATGTGGACGATCCCGTGGCAATTCGCGCCCTCAAGCGATTCGTGGCGGATTGGGAAATGGAAAACAAAAGCACGTCTTCCATAAAACCTATCGAACAGACCAAAGACAAGGTGGCAATCGTTGGCGCCGGTCCAGCGGGACTTACAGCCGCTTATTACTTGGCAAGAAAAGGATACAAGCCTACGGTGTTTGAGGAAGGTTCACAAGCAGGTGGCAGGTTGAGGTCGGGAATTCCCGAATACCGCTTGCCCCAAAGTACTCTCGATTACGAGATCGATTTTATCAAAAAAATGGGCGTTGATATCCAAACTAACACTTTAATAGGACCAAGTTTGACCTTCGACGACCTTAGAAACCAAGGCTATAAAGCGTTCTATATATCGGTCGGTCTCGGAAACAGCAGGGAACTGGGCGTGAAAGGAGACGATATAAAAAATGTCTTTTATGGTTTAAAGTTTTTAGAGGAACAAAGTCTTGGTTTAAAAAAGCACAAGTTTAAGGATAGAGTAGTTGGAATCGTAGGAGGAGGTAATGTGGCTATTGATTCAGCCCGAACTGCCCTTAGATTAGGTGCTAAAAAGGTAATAGTCATCTACAGGCGCTCCGAAAAGGAAATGCCTGCCCTTGAGGAAGAAATCGAAGCTGCAAAATATGAGAATATAGAATTTCAGTTTTTGACCAATCCCTACCAAATTATTAGCGATAAGAAGGGTAGCTGCTCGGAAGTCGAATGCATACGAATGGAACTTGGAGAGCCCGACGCGTCCGGTCGTCAAAGTCCCGTGGAAATTAAAGGCTCCCAATTTAGGATGAACATTGATGTCCTCATCGCAGCCATCGGTCAGGTACCCGAACTCACGCTCTTGAAAGCGGCAGAACCAAGACTAGAAACAAATAAATGGGGCTATGTTGATTACGACGATACCACTTTCGAGACAAAACTTCCCGGCGTTTTTATCGGAGGAGACGTATTAGGAGGCAACGGTGTCGCAATAACTGCAATCGCAAATGGCTACGAGGCCGCAGAATCGATAAACCGATACCTCTCTGGAGTTGATCTCAAGAAAGGAAGAATCAAGCGTGCTAAATACAAGTTTTCGCCCATCCCTAAAAAAGAAATAAAACCCGTCCCTCGAGAACCGATGAAGGAATTGGAATCGAGAGAAAGAGTGAAAAATTTTGACGAGATCGAATTAGGTTTTTCTGAAGAACAAGCAATAAGAGAAGCAAACAGGTGTCTAAATTGCAGTAGTTGCAGTAGTTGTGATCAATTTGTGGGTATGACTGCTCAAAAGTGTGGCTATGGCTCTAATCCCTCCTTGCTTTATAGCAAGTCCGTGGATTACCTGAACATCCCAAAAGTCACCATTAGTCTCATGAACCAAAAAGACATCGTTCCGGTGGTGCTCGCAACTGAAAAGTGTTGTGGACACGATCTATATTGGAATGGCGAATTTGCTGCTTTTGAAAAGCTAGCCAGGCACAACGTAAAGATCTACAAGGACGCAGGCGTGAAAACACTTGTATTTAGCTGCGCCGAGGGATATTGCACTTGGAAAAATCAGTACAAGAAGCTTTTTGGCAAGGAATTCGATTTTGAAATCTTACATATCACGGAATATATTATAAAAGAGCGTATTTTGGAAGACGTGAGCTTTCCCGTTCACGACAAGATCACGGTTACATATCACGATCCTTGCAGGCTAGGTCGAATGAGCGGTGTTTACGACGCACCGCGGGACGTGTTTAATTACATCCCGTTCGTCGAACTCGTGGAGATGAAAAACAACAGGAACTTGTCCTCTTGTTGTGGCGTGTCCGCCTACTTGTCCTGTAATGAAAATTCGAAAACACTTCAGGGCAAGAGAATAAAAGAAGCAATCGAAACGGGAGCTGATTATTTAATCGTTTCGTGTCCGAAATGTCTCGCTCACCTCAATTGTTACATTGACGAGCATCCTGAATTAGCTGAAAAAATCAAGATCAAGGACCTTACGAGCTTTTTAGGAGATTTATTGCTACTCAAATAAACTATAGGATGCAAATATCTACTTTTTTATTCAATCACTTTTTCTTATCTTTCCTTTTTTGTCCAAATAAAATAGTATTACTAAAAATCTTTTATTTGTTGATATTATTGATTTTCAAAAATTTAACTATTAATATCTTAAATTAACGATACGGATTTGACGAAATCTTCCCGTGAATGACTATTAGAACCGATGCATGTTAGGATATTTCTTTCTATCAAGCAAGATACAACTTCTTTTTTGTAAATGGGATGTTTCCCGTCGAATCAAGCAATGCTTAACATTTGAAATCTGATATTTTTTTGAAAGAGTTAAACCGTTCTTTTTCCGTGATGTTTTATCATGTTATTTAACTCAAAACTATTTCTTATTTAGAGTAAATAAATGTGGATCTTTTTTCTTTCATCTATCTTTTTAATGCTTTTTAGCTTTCCAAATAAACACCATGTAGAAGAAAAAAAAATTAGATTTTAAAAAATAAATCCTGTTAAACGATCGTTTTCAAAAAAAAAATGAAAAAATATACCTGAGACTTTTATACTTGTTTTTCCCGCCATTCGGTTCCGCACAACCCGCACTTGTACTTCTTGCCGTACATTTTTGGGTAGTCGTTTATGACGGTTGCCTTGTCTATTGATTCGTGGATCTTGTTCTTGTCCTCGTTTTGGCACCTAGGGCACTTGCGACGACCTTCACCCTTCTCAATGGTCATGATGTCGTCAACGTCTTCTGACATTATTTTATATCAACTCCAAGCCTTATCTTGATAACTTTTTTTTGAGTTAGTTATGTATGGTATAGAATATTCGTTATCAGTTATTAAAATAACTTTCTTTTCTTAACTTGATTGGAAAAATTTGAAAGTGAAATTTAAAAATAGTGCTTTTCAGCGATTTTAAAAATCATTAATGTGTTCTACTTCTAGCATCTTGTTTAATAGTCGTTTTCTTTCGTCGTATCCAAGTCCGAGGATTTCTTCTAAAAATTCTCTTTTGTCTTTTAACGAAAACGACAGCAAGTCTATCTTGTTCAATTCCTCACCATCGAAAAAACCAAATCCGTACGTTCGAGCCTCTGGAAGCTGTTCGTATCCCAAATCCGAGTCTATATACCTATTATAAATCGGATGCGAATTTACGATATCAGCTACGATTTGTTCCGCGGTTTCGTTCAATTTTTCTTTTTTTTGTTGTTTAAGAATTTCTATCTTAAATTCGTTGCCGCACTCCCAGCACTTTTCTCCCTTTGATTTAAGAGTTTTTGCGCATTTATAGCAATAGATCGTCTGGCAAAATGGACAAATGTAATTCGTACCGTGGATGGGTCCCCTGTGAACCACGCAAGTGAAAATGGGTTTTTTGACTTCTATTTCAGATTCCTCAATCTTTTGCGCCTTAGGCACTTGTTCAATCGATTTAATGGGTTTTTCTGCTTCAAATTTTACCTTTTTTGGATCGATTCTTTCCTACGTGCCAAAGACATCAAGAGCACTTAAGAATTTCTTTTTGCGACGCAACCTGACCGAATCCTTTTTCTTAACTCGTGAAAAGTAATATATTGATATCGATGCCACCGATACTGCGCTCACGCTTCCAATTATAATGCCAATTGTATATATAGAACCTGCATTTAATCCTTCAGAAGTGGTAGTTCTCACATAAATCGCTTCAAAACTAATTCTTTCGTTGTTACTTTCGTTGTCTTCAGTTAAGATGCCGTTCGGATCCAAGTAAATATTAATTAAATATTTCATTCTATTTCGAAGGAAAGAATCGTAATCTGAGAGATGTATCGAGACTTCGGATTGTTCTCCGGCGTCTAAAGCGAAAGGATCGTTCGAGTTATTATAAAGTTCCAGTGCTAACGAATCGATTTCGACGAACAATACTACTTCGTTCGAAGCTAAATCGCCCTGATTGACCACGGATATTCGAAGCACATTGTTAGAATAATGAACCTCTGATAGAGCAAGATCCGGGAGAGCGGTACGAATTTGTGCGGATCTTCCTCCTGAATTGTTCGAACGCATTTCAAAAGAAAGGAGGCTTAACGGAACGTAATAAGAAAGAAGAAATTCCGAAAATACGTTTTTCTCTCGTTTTCATTGCTCCTAGGTAGAATACATGTAATTACTTTTTTAAGTGCTCTACTACTAATTTATAGAAAATTTACGGTCTTTTATAAATCACATTGGAACAATTCTGAATTTTAGCATTATTATCAATATTAAATAAAAAAAAGTAAAAAAAAAAGTATGAGATTAGATATCTGTCCTTCGCTTCTTGAACTTGTAAACAACAACAAACGAGATCGTGCTCACCATACCGATTAGTACTATCAGATCATACCCTGGAATTCCACCATCTCCTGGAGGCTCTGGGGAATTCACGAACACATCCACTTCGTTAGTGGTTGCGTTTCCGTATTGATTTAAGGCCACCACATGGAAATAATATCGACCATATTCGAGTCCGTTAATCATCAACCATCTTACTTGCAACCCACTTACATATTCCACGGTTGTCCAAGTGATGGTATTCCAAAATCTCATTATTACCGTGTAATTGTCAGCTTCCAACGACTCGGTCCAAGATAACCTAATGTTGCCGTCCGGGTCGGGATCGTCGGCCTCAACTTCTAGAGAGAAATTTCCCGGTAGTTCCTTCGGTAATTGCACGGTTACAGTAATGAAATTTGACTTTGTTGCATCAAACTCGTTGAAAGCTTCTACCATGATGCTATAGGGTCTTTCAGGCATTCCAGAGATAAAATACGAGAGATTCGTGAGTCCTGAAACCACTAATATATATTGAATAGAACTCTCATTTAAAAGCGTTTTTATATTAACGTGTCACTCCTCGATACGATGTTCCCTCAATTTAAGATGGATTTGTACTTGATGATAATATTGGTATTTTTTCGAAGCTTTCGAGTTCAATTTCAATCCATATTGATTTTTAAGTGAGCAATTCTTCAGTCTAGATATCGTAATAAATTATTAAAAAGGTATTGAGGATCATTCGTTTTAAAAAATCTCACGCATTTCAAATTTTCGCATTACTTTTACCAATTCTTATAGACTAGTCGAATTGTATTTCCATTGATGGAATCCCAAGATCAGGAAGTTGTATTAACTTAAAAATTTCGGCCGATAGCGATGGAGACGGTTTTGACGACGCCGTGGAATCATCCTTGGGAACGGATCCAAACGACAGGTGGAATTATCCGAAACCTGATTTGAGCGTAACCGATTATCGCGTGAAAGGTAACGTGATTGAACTTGAGATCGCAAATAATGGCATCTGGAACGCAACAAGCGTTTTTATTATTATAGAGATTGAATCCTTGGCATTAGAATTATACAACAACTCCGAATCTCTTCTGTATTTCGATGTAAACGAACGACGTGAAGTGCAAGTGGATCTTTCAGATTTCGACTCGTATCTGATTACCAAGCAGGCCTACCAAGTAAGCGTGCAAGTCGATCCCGAAAATGTTATTAACGAAACAAACGACGATAACAATCAAATAGTCATCTCAAATGTTATATACGGTAAGACCGTGTATACGGCTCCAGATATCTTGTTTCTCGCCATTGTACTCTTGATTATCGTCGGAATTGTAGCTGTCGTCTCGTTTACGGCTTTTAAACTGGTAAAAATGGGAAAAAGTCGACAAAAATCAAGCGATAGCACTTTCTTACAATCTTATGCAAGCGAATTTGGCTTCTCTGAAGGCTCAGAAAGCTTGGTAGATTTTCCAAAAAGCGAAGATTCCCATAAGATGGCATCAACTGCTCATAAGAAGATAAAAGAGGTTGATGCGAAACAAGCTCAAGTTCCCACGACGCCATTAACCTCGTCAGAAGAAGATAACAAGGCACTAGAGAAAACCGAAGAAGAAATGGTAATCGAGAAAAATCAATTCATGTGCATAGTTCATCGTGGAGCCATTGTCGGAACGGTCTACATCTGCCCTAATTGTCAAGCCGTTTATTGTCAGAAATGCGCCAAAATCTTAAGAGACAAGGGAGAGAAGTGTTGGTCCTGTAAAAAAGACATAGTCTTAGATTTGGTTTAATACTCAACTAATGTGTTAGTAAACAAATTAAAAAGAATTCTTATTATATTTTGGTCAAGAGATAAGAGAAATTAAGAGGATTTTTTTTTGTCCATTAGTTCTTTCCCGTATTTTTTCGATTGTTCGAGCAATTCGGGATTTGATATGGCGAACTTGACAATTTGGTCTTTTAAAATTTTATCAAAAAAATTTTTCATGTCTCTATAAGGTTTTTGAATCTCAAAACAGTATAAAAGCTCGAGATCTTTCGCCTTTTGAATTAATTCCGTCCTGTTAATACGACGATCCGCATCGATATTTTTTCCATCGCTTTTGTTTTTTGCATCAACGCCTACGAGCGTTGAAAATCCTTTAAATCCAAATGCAAGAGTAAATTTAATTAATTCTACGGACGAAAATCGATTTTTAGACTCCATATCGTGCACATCCAAGACCAAGATCAACCCATCCATTTTATTCACATCCTCGTTGATTAAATCCTCGATGTTTGATGCAACATAAATCCTGATGTTAATGGGGACATTATCGAAAACCATCAAGGCGCGGAACGGTCCTTCGTCTCCAGCATTTTCCACCATCGAACCTCTTTGAATGGACGCGTCTTTCAAATATTCCAAGAACAGGTTATTGGACGATTGACTCGAACCAACAAGTCCTACATCCAAACCAAAACTAATTTTCTTCAATACGATTTTTTCCAAATAATGTTTTTACAAGAAAATAAAGTACGAAACTACATTTATTTCTTTTTACTCGATCTACTACTATATTAATGGCTTTTAATCTAAAAAAATAATCGTTAAAAATTCATTCTTGGTCGAATTTTCCATCGTCTCGTTTTTTATACTGTTTTTCACTCATCTCGAGAAAAAGTAGGTCTCGATCAAGCACGCCGAGCCATAATAATTCCTCGATAAAGCGTCTTTTTTCATTGGCGGGTAAAGATAAGATGTCCAAATTCTTGAGGTCTTCTTCTCGTAAGAGAGAAAAATAGTAATTCTCGATTTCCAGCATCTCCTCGAGATTTTTATCTGAATTGATGAACTTCTTGATGATGGGATGGGAATTGATGATGTCCTCAATAATTTGTTCCGTGCTTTTCATATGAGAATCCGGTTCTAGGCCTTGAGAGATGTACACGCGCATTTCGTGATTACAGGAGCAACATCTCTCTTTGCTAATCATTAATTTTTTTGCACATTCGTCGCAATACATTGCCCTACAGTATGGACATACGAAACTGACGCCCTTTATTGGGCCTTTATGAATAACGCACATGTAAGGACTTTTCTTTATCTTTTTATCTTCTTCTTCAACGATGCAAGGAGCTATATCTTCAATATTTGAAAGATATCTTGTTGTATTCAACATTTGATCAAGGGATTTTTTCTGCTTGAAATAATATTGTTTTCTTTGAAGGGTTTTTTCTTGTTTTAAATTTTTTAATTTATAGGTTTCAATTCTTTTTTTATGCCATAAATAATACATGGGACCTCCAACGATACCACTCGTGCCCAAGCCTAAAAAAAACATTGTTAGAAAAAGAGTATCAAATCCTGAAACGGATGTATCAGGCATCGTAATGGATATTGTCAAGAAGACCAACCCAAGAGCAATTAATATCATGATAAAAAAAGCGAACGATGTTCTCCTCATTATTTCAGACAATATCCAAATCTTTAAGTGTGATTTGATGCAATATCCAATAATTAGATAATTCTTTTCGAGTATTTTAAATCTAGTTGGCAGAAAACTGAACTTTTTAGGATTAATGAAACAAAAATGTCATGTTTTTAAAGCCCGTAATTATCAATAAGATGTATATCAAAAATAAATTTAAGATAAATTTTAACCCATTTCCTACGATTTGTCGTAAAGGTGTTGAGTTTTTATCATCTCGTCCAGGATTAAGTCTCGTTCGTCTGGATCGAGCCAGAGTATTTCTTCCATAAATTTTCGCTTTTCTTCAGTTGACAACGAAAGCGAGTCAATTTTTTTGAAATCCTCCTCTCGCAGCACTGAAAACTCGTATTTTGCGACTTCTGGAATTTGTTCGATTTTTACATCCGATTCAGTAAATATCTTGATTAGAGGGTGGGAATTCACGATGTCTCCTGCGATTTGCTCTGCGGACTGTAAGGGTAGCTCGATTTTATCGGGATCGGAAATGTACACTCGAATTTCGTGGTTACACGACCAACACCTTTCCAAGTTAATCTCTAGTTTTTCAGCACATTCGTTGCAATACATGGCCTTGCAGTGAGGACAGATGAAACTCGCTCCTTTTATGGGGCCCTTATGAACGACGCATGTGAAGGGTACCCTTTCCGCATCAATCTGGATTTCTTCCTCGGGGGTGTTCCTTTCAGGTTCGAAAGTGATTTTCGGTTTTGGAGATCTCTTTTTAGGCGATTTCAACTTTTTAGGAGATGGCTCCTCATATCTTCGTCGTGTAGGAAATGTATAATTCAGGTATTTCTGCCTTTTCTTGCTGGAGATTCCGCTAAGAGCGTTCTTTTTCTTTGATGCGACATAATAAGTGGAACTTCCGACAACGGCGCTCACGCTGACAACGGAGGCTACTATCCCAACTATCAAGAACTTGTTGATAAATGCGATTAGGCTGAAGCCTAATAAGCAACCGAACAATATTACCAGAGCAAGCGATTTTCTTTTCATAATTTTAACTTTTATACTCAAATAATTTTTGATGTGACAATTTTCTTCTAATTAAATATTTGCATTGGAGTTTTTTAAATCTGATTGGCACGAAACTGAACTTTAGTCTATCCATTCTGTTTCTGTAAGACGATTTCGTATTTTCTTCGTTTTTTTCCGACAATTTCTTGTTATTTAAGTCGATTGTTATTATGATATTTTACCCCTTTTCTCATTTACTCCTGTAAAAGATTTTTGTTGAAATAATAGCCCTTTTCGTCCTTTTCCTTTCGCACCACGCCAAGGTCGCAAAGAATGTCCAAATATTTTTTTATGGTCTTGTAATTCATCCCAAGAACGGTCTTTAAATTGGTTGGCTTGATGATATCGTTGATCTCTTCCAAGGCATCGATGATTTGCTTGACCTTGTCGTTCCTCAAGTAAAAATATAGCTCGTCTTTGTTTGGATTAGAGCGATGGGAATAATATGCTTTTTGATTTCCAAATTCTCTCGATCGAATGCATTCAAATTTCACCAAAAAGCTAAGGTGCCAAACGACTTGATTGCTTCCTAAATTCTCTATTTTCATGAGCTCCGTCATGTTAATCCCCGGTTCTTCCTTGATAGTCTCGTAAATTTTCTTTCTCGTGGGATTCTCCAAGAGCTCCTGCTTTATCAATCTCGTGCCAGGAAGGATCAATTTTTTCTTGATTAGAGACTTGACAACAAGCTCAATCTTGTTCTTATTGACATCGGAGTTATACTTCGTTCTCTTGTTCACGTAATCGATAAGATTGACCAAGGAAAAGAGCGACTTTTTTTTCAAGTACTCTTTTGAAATCTCGTATATCTGTCTCTCCACATTATCTAGCGAACGATAACCCACTTTCACGCAACCGAGTATGTATGGTCTTGGACTAATTGCTATTGTATAGATAGATATACTACCAAGTAAATTATATATAGAATGAATTTTTCGTTTAAAAGAGTTTTTAGTGAGAACTATGATGTAAAGATTATAGTTCAGTTTCGTGCCAAATGGGTTTTTAAGAGAAAACCCATTTTCATCATTAAACATCAACAAATATCAACATGATCGAGAAAAAAATATAGAATAGGGCGTCGTTCTTTCTTGAAAGTGAGAATTAAATTGTTGAAAAAGGAAAATAGAAAGAAAATATTGCTCCTTGCAATATCCATATTTCTCTTTTCTATTCAGTTAACTAGCGTGCTTGTTGCGAAATTAGAAATCGAAAACAAGCGAAATATTACTCAGGAATGTTTAGAGCCAAAAGTTTCGGGATTTTGGGAGCTTACACATTCTATCGTAGTTAATAACAATTGGACCGATACCGCCAGCGAAGAATGGGTTAGCGGAAGCGGAACATTTGAGGATCCTTATCTAATCGAAAATATCACCATTAACGCTGGAGGAATTGGTTCTTGCATTTCAATATATAACACTCGCGAGTATTTCATTATAAGGAATTGCACCTTAACGGGTTCTGAAAAAGGATCTGGTTACGACCTTCACGCTGGAATAAAGCTTGAAAACGTGACAAACGCAATGATTATACAAAATAATTGTTCCTACAATCAGGGATGCGGTATAAGCATCTATCCTTATTGCGCAAATAATACTATTATTGAAAATGTTGCAAATAATAACGCAGAACATGGAATATTTCTAGTAGGAACAGGAAATAATTCCATCGAGAAAAACATGATAAAGAATAATATATATTGCGGGATATATTTAATCTTGTCTTGGAATAACACCATTTTAGAAAATATGATTATAAACAATTTTCAATATGGAACGGCCTTGTCCTATAGCGTGAATAATGTTATTTCAAAAAATGCATTTAATAATAATACTATTGACGGAATACATCTATTTTTTGGTTCAGATAATAATTCGCTTTGGTTAAATACTTTCGTTAATAATAGTAATAACGCATTTGATGGTGGAAATAATTCATGGTGTAGATCTTTTATGGGTAACTATTGGGACGATTACATTAGCTCCTTTTATCAAAACGGGACCGGGATGGAGCCGTATAACATCTCCGAATCGCCTCTCGTTCAAGATCTTTATCCACAAAACAATTCAAAACCTTCCGTTGAGATCTTTTCTCCATCGGGATTAGTGGTGACGGGACAACTCGTTCAATTCGCGTGCAATATTTCGGGAGGTAATTTTCCCCTAAAGTGCGCGTGGAGTTTAGGGGATGGCATAAAATCTTCAGAAATCAATCCCACGCATTCTTATGCTGCGGCTGGCACCTACGATGTCATTCTTTCGATAATAGACGCCACGGGAGACGTTGTAATTAAAACAAGTTCTATAACCGTGGAGGAAGAATCTTCACCATATGCGTCTTTTCAAATCGATGTAGAAAAGATCGTCAGAAATCAAACCGTACGATTTACATACAACGGCACGGGAGGTAACGGACCTCTTTCCTATTTTTGGGATTTTGGGGACGGCAACAATTCAACTGGTGTTATTGTCGAACACGTGTTCCAAGAATCGGGAGAATATCTTGTGTTTTTAAATGTGACCGACGCTAACGGCGATAACGATCATTTCGCGACTTCCGTTGTCGTGACCGAAGAGTCTAGTCTAATTAACGATATTCCCCCATTTCCAATCGAAGCTATCTTCTTTGTAGTGCTCGTTTTAGTCATTCTAGGGGGCTTGGCGGGATCCGTCTTGCTTGTTTACAAATTGAAAAAAAGATCACAAATCGCCTCGAACTCGATAGGCGTTTCATCGCAAGAAAGGATTGATATTAACAGTTTCCGTCAACTGGAAGCCCGGCTTTCGGGACTCGAGGATAGTACTAATACAGTGGTACAACACAAAAAGAAAAAACTAGAAGAAATAGATGGGCAAGGCGATGTTATATCGCACCCGTTAACAGTGGGAGAAAAAAAAGCCCTAGAACAAACAGAAAAGGAAGTATCTATTAAAAAAAATCACTTCACATGCGTCGTGCATCGAGGGCAAATAGTTGGTAGCGTGTATATATGCCCGCATTGCCAAACCATATATTGCGAAAAATGCGCAAGTACCCTCAAGCGCAACAGAGAAAGATGTTGGACTTGCAATAAAAGCCTCGAATAAGTAACCAACCATCAAGTAAGGTAATATCAAGATATACCTCTCAATGTCCATAGTACTCGAGAAATCGAAATTCTTGAAAAATAAATAAGTCTTTATTGAAAAACTTCGAATGATTAGATCCTTTTTCTGAAGATCACGGAATTTAAACAACTTAACTACTTATAGATTTTCACGCCCCGTTTTTCTAAGTTTTTAATCGTTTCAGGGAAGAGTGAAAGTGGGTTATGATGCACCCATAATCCTTGTAATGAATTAAGCTTGTCTATTGATTCGGGAAGGCTCAAAAGTTGGTTATTATATATGCATAGTCCATGTAACGAGGAGAGGTTGCCTATCGATTCTGGTAGAGTCGAAATATCATTATTCGAGCAACTCATAAATTCAAGCGACTTGAGGTTGCCAAGGGATTTGGGAAGGGTTTTAAGTTTATTATTAGATGCCCATAATTCTTTTAGCGAGGAAAGCTTGCCCATCGATTCCGGGAGAATCTAAATATCATTATTCGAATTTCTGCTTGTAGTTCCTAATTCCTTTTTAATTACGAGTAATTCAAATATGTGAATCTAATGTGTTTTATATACTGTCCAGATTTGTCTCCATTTTTGAAACCTAACCTAACTATAAACTATGAATTACGCTTTATAAAATGGTTTTTGAGGCGCTTTAATATGAACCACGAGATTGAAACCATGAGGTCATAAATCATTATGAGGAAGGTTTTTATTCCGAAAACCATGAAACTAACGGGATCGCCTGGAGAATCAAGATCCACGCCTTTAGATTGAAAGTATTCTGGTATATTGTGAAGGCTAAAAATAAACGCGTATTTATTTTTCTTTAAATTTTTTTTTTAAATAATTGAGTAAATCTTCTTCCTTGCATTCCTTTTCTTCTTCTCTCACATAATTTCTGTTAAAATAGTGTTTAAGTCGTTTTGGCATGAACCAAGCAATTGAAAAAATAACTATGTACGCCATCATTAAAGTTGTCGTGATTCCAAAAATTGAAAGACTTACGGGATCGTTTGGAGTTCCCCATCGGAATCCTTTTGGTTGGAAAAATTCTGGAAATTGATAAAAACTTACAATAATTGAAGAAATAGCCACGAGTTTATATCGCATTTTTATCCAGGGTTCGATATCCATATTTATTATTCTCTTATAAGTACAATAACAAGAGTAAGATAACCAATTAAATGTGATGAGAGCATAAGGAAAATCTAGCGAAACTCTCAAGTAATATTCAAAACCTCTTTCAATCTCGATAGGTCCAAAAACACTGATCATGGATATTTGGAAAGATCCTAAAATGATTACAATTATCAATATAATTTTTGCGAGTTTCATTCGATTTTTGTAAAATGTCGAATTTGTGAAAAGGACGAAGAAAGTGAAGCCACCGACTAAGAAAGGTTCTTGAATTATATTTCCAAATCCACCTTCGAGTTTTAAAATGATCTTCGTGTAAAAATTTACTATAAAACCCGTTGCTACTAATAAAAACGAAAGACCTAAAAAAATAAGATTAGTCATTCTATTTTGTTTCGCTTTAAATAAGAAAAAAATACCCGTTATCACGAGCAAGCTAATCACTCCAAGAGCAAAGAATAAAAACATTGTATAAAGAATATTCGTCAATGGATCCATGTTATATTCCCGCCATAGTAATTAATGATTGATTCTTGGTTAATTCGTCGTTCAATAAGTTAATTATTTCTTGATATTTAGATATTTCTAACTTGATTAATCTATTCTTAAACGACGAATTAATAACTCTAAAGAGATCATTCCAAGATACTTTTTTAAAATCAATGAAAGGACCTAATTCGTCCTTTATGGATAATTTTAACAACCCTCTTGTAGCAATGGGACTAATTCCGACCTGTATTGCTAGTTTATCTCCTAAATATCTAATTATTTCTATTATCTCTGAATATTATTAAATTCATTGGAAGAATCTATTATTCTAAATATTCTTAATAGTATTTTTTCGCATTGAGAAATAATTATTTTTTTATTTTTTTTTCCATTTAATATTTAATAAACCGAAAAATCCATTGGAAATGCTTCATTCCTAGACCTAGTTATTGCAA
>JAFGGO010000105.1 GCA_016930515.1 Promethearchaeota archaeon
AATAAAAAATATTTGATTATAGGGATGATACAAGCATTTAAATGAAGTCCAGATTTGTCAAGAAATCTTTCAACTATGAATTTACACCTCTATTTTTATGATATATTGGATCAAATACTATTGATAAAGGAGATAAAAATTATATTTATAACATTAGAAATCGATAATTTTTATTGATTTTTTTCATTGATTGTGCTTGTTTTTTGTTGGTAGAATCAATTAATACATATATATAATATTTTAATTAAATATTGTGTTATAAATGGTTCTTTCTATCTTTCGGAAATGCTCGTATAATGCGCTCTGAGAAATGTTAAAATGGTCTGCAATTTTTTCTGAATCGATTTTGCGAGGTATTTCAAAAAATCCGTGTTGAACGGCGTAATAGGCGATTTCTTTCTGACGATCCGTTAATTTTAAGGATAGATCTTCGGTATCAGGATGCATATTGGAAATGCTTAGTACCTCGATTTTACCATCATAACACTTTTCGATGTGATCAAAAAATTCGTTAACATGCTTGCTTTCTATTATAATGCGTACTACCAACCAATTGTGATCGAAGAAAAGGGGAGGATCGATGATCATGTCAACTTTATCGTAAAATTTCCAAGTTTCTTCAAACCACTTGAACCTTGAAAAGAAGATAAATTCGTTTTTATCCCTATTTTCTTCTAAAACCTCAACATAGGACCAACCATTAGGGGTTATCCCTTCTAACTGCTTTGGATGCATGGTTTCGTCCTTGAACTTGACCTTCTGGGTTACGGTGATTTGATCGTAGTCGCAACGGTGAATTTTAAGTACTTCATATTTCTCGATTAGATTGAATATTTCATATTTTGCATTTAAAGGTACTTTTAGTGCGATTTTTTTCAAGTTCTTCATGCAATTACAATAATTTTGTGGGATCTTGATAACTTGAATATTCAAGCATAAGGTTAATCATTAGAAAAAATATCTTTTTTATTAACTTTATGGTATGTCGCCTAAAGTAATAATTATATAATAATAAATGGAAAAAAATGAAATAAAATGAAGCAAAAAGTATTATTAACTGGAGCATTTGGAAATGTAGGGCAAAACGCCTTGAAGCAGCTCCTCAAGCGAGAGCACCAAGTAATTTGTTTTGATTTGAAAAATAAGGAAAATCAAAATTCTTGTAAGGAATTATCAAAAAGATTGCAATTTAAAACGATTTGGGGGGATATTACGAATCAAGAGGATGTTAATAACGCCGTTAACGGAATGGATTGCATCGTCCACCTTGCCGCTATCATCCCACCTTTAAGCGAAAAGAATCCCGAATTAGCGCGTAAAGTAAATATCGAGGGCACTCGGAACCTCATAAATGCTGCAAAAGTTTTACCAAACAAACCAAAATTCATCATGGCGAGTTCAGCAAGCGTTTTTGGAGTGACAATGGATTTGAATCCTCCAACGACAGTGAATACTCCCTTGAATCCATCCGATCATTATTCGCACACGAAAGTGGAGTGCGAAATAATGTTAAGGAATAGCGGACTTCCTTGGTTAATCCTGAGGTTGGCAGCTGTCTCGGTCGACAAGCTCCCAAATACATTTGATACTCTCTTGTATGAAATGCCACTCGAACAACGCATAGAATTCGTTTCTTCAAAGGATTGCGGAATTGCGTTTGCGAACGCTGTATTTTTCGAAGAGGTTGATAAAATATTTCTCATTGGAGGTGGAGAAGGTTGTCAACTTTATCAGAGAGATTTTTTAACGGGTGTTTTTGACGCTTTTGGATTAAAGATGCTTCCTGATGATTGCTTTAAAGTCCCAACTAAAAAGGAGGATTGGTTCTATATCGATTGGATGGACACGAAAAACTCTCAAGACGCTCTTAAATTTCAAACGGTCACATTTGAACAATATGTGGAAGGAATGAAGCGAAATTCTAAGATGAAACGGTTGGGAATGAAAATCCTCGGACCCCTTGCCAAACGAACCTTGATTAAAATGTCTCCGTATAATAAATCAGAATAGAGTTAATTTATGAACAGATATAAGAGAATCCATAATATGCTTTACATGTGTGAATTTCTTTTGTCTAAGCAATTTAATAATAACTCATATTTTTTTATCAAAATGGTTAATTCAAGCACGATATCCTTCCTTAATGTCCCAGCACTTACTTCGCAATGAGTTCTGAAATGTTTGTAATAATACGATCGGGAATGATGTTCGACGACAATGGAAGTCCTTGTTTTCTATAATCGTTCCAGATGCTATAGATACCAAGTTTTTGTGGTGCTTCCACATCCCATTCGAGATTATCTCCAACAAACCAAACCGAACCTGCGTTTAATCCTATTTCATCCAACGCACGAAGGTAAACGGCCTCGTTGGGCTTTCCATATCCCAACTCTCCTTCGATAAGAATCGAGCTGAAAAATCGCTCTAATCGAAATCGCTCGATCTTTTCTCGCTGTTTTTCGGCTTGACCGTTTGTTACTAATCCTAAAGAAACACCCTGTTCATACAAGTATTTTAGCGTTTCCTCCGCTCCAGGATAAAAATCGATCGCTTCAACTCTCAATCGCGAATATGAATCTGCAATTTCGTGAGCGAGAGAAATATCATCATTTTTTATTTTATTAAATGTTAATTCCAATATCCTTCTCCTCGCATTCTCGATATCTAGACGCCCTTTTTCGTGTCGTTTCTTGTCGCTCCAATACCAGTTTGCAGTTTCAATGATTTTTAAGTACAACTCGTTTTCGTTCACGTTATCGATTTGATTGGCGTATTTATTGCACACCTTTTTCCAAGAGGGTTCGACGACCGTATCAAATGTAGTTATCGTATCGTCAAGGTCAAATAATATTCCTTTTGGTAGCATAAATATCCTGATTTAACATACTTGATCAATACGGGAAATAAATCTTCGAATTCTTAAATTATTTTGTAGAAGTTTGATGCTATTATCCTCGTGATTTACGATATTTATTTACTTTTCATGTAAATATTGAATAATAAATTGTTCTTTCGACTTTACGCAAGTGATGGTATAAGGCGCTCTGAGAAATCTCAAAATGGTTGGCGATTTTTTCTGAATCGATTTTGCGAGGTATTTCAAAATAGCCGTGTTGAATGGCGTAATATACGATTTCTTTTTGACGATCCGTTAATTCTAAAAAAAGATTTGCGTGGTTGGGATGCAAGCGAGTTATGCTCAGAATTTCAAGGTCTCCACTATAAAAGTTTTCTAAGGATTCGCAGAACGCATCGATATTCTTGCTCTCTGAAATTATGCTTACTAAAAGATAATCACGATCGAGTACAATGGGAGGATCGATGATTAAATCGAGCTTATCGAGGAACTTTTTTGTATCGTTAAATAAATTATTTTTAGAAAAGAAAATAAATTCGTTTTTAGCCTTATTCTCTTCAATGACTTCAATAAAAGACATTCCATATCTATCTCCTTCCAACATTTTTGGGTGCATTTTTTCGTCCTTGAATTTAACTTTCTGGGAGACATAGATTTGATCGTCGTCGAAACGGTGGATTTGAAATAATTCATATTTTTCAAAAATATTAAAGAATTCGTACCTTAGATCAAATGATATTTTTACGGGTACTTTTAGAACGATTTTTTTTAATTTCTTCATTTTTCGTTAAAATTTGCGATCCTTTTTGCTAGTTGATAATTCAACCTCAATATTATTAAATCTTTTTACTTCATCTCTTATGAGCATTTAACAATGCTAATTATTTTTGAATAGAAAATAGTTGATATTAAAAATTTAACTTTATTAGTCCAAAAAAGATGTTGTATAATGCAAACAAATGAATTAAAAGGATCAGAAGATCCACTATTTAAGGAACCGTATGTCGATATCGATGAATGGCGTGACGAGCCCGTGCGTCATCGATATGTTCATGGAGGTTTTGAAGATACCGAATGTCGATTCTCTATTTATTTTCCACCGAAAGAGCAATACGATGGACGCTTTTTTCAATACATCATGGCGATATCGGGCAACGAGAAGGTAGCACAAGCGCCAGAAAACCCCGATCCCAGCTACGCATTAGGTTTTGTCTTCGAAAGTGGTGCTTATTTTGTGGAATCAAACCTGGGAAGAAAAGACATGTTTCCTGGTAAGGACCCAACAATCACTGGGTATCGAACGAGTGCAGCAGTAGCGAAATACTCGCGCGTTTTGGCTTCAGAAATGTATGGACCCCACCGTCCCTTTGGGTATGCCTGGGGAGGTAGTGGGGGAGGATACAAGACAATTAGTTGTATCGAAAGCACGAACGGTGTTTGGGATGGCGTGGTTCCATTTATACACGCATCACCGATGGCAATGATCAATGTTTTCTCAGTACAAGCCCACGCCATGCGGATTCTGAAAGATAAAATACCCTCTATTATCGATGCAGTTGAGCCTGGTGGTAGTGGCGACATGTATGCTGGCTTAAACGAAGAAGAACGCGAAGCGCTTGCCGAAGTGACTAAGATGGGATTTCCCCCAAGAGCTTGGTTCAATTACAAGAGGATAGCGTTCGGCTATACGGGAGTATTAACAACCCTGCTTGATATAGTAATTAAATGGGATCCCACATATTTTAAGGATTTTTGGACGATGCCAGGTTATCTAGGTGCAAACCCTCCCGATTCACTCTTAAAAGCCCGAATCCAACACGAAACAACCATTGTCAAGCTGATTATGCCCGAAGACATAAGGCAAATGGGGCAATCAATATCTATATCGGCCGGACAAGCGGGAAATGTAAAAGTCCCAGCTGGTCTTGTATTAGAAAGTGTTCCTGAGGGTGACATACAGGGGTCTTCAATATTCATACAAAGTGGCGAAGCAAAAGGTCGCGTGGCTTATGCAATTGTAGCGCTTGGTAACACGGTAATGCTTGCTTACGGTGAGGATAATTATCCCTATCTGGCAAATATCAAGGTAGGCGACAAGATAAAGCTCGATAACTCCAATTATCTTGCTGCTCAAACCTATCATCGCCACCAGGTTCCGGGTCCTGAATATAAGGTTTGGGATCAGTTTCGAGACGCTGATGGTAACCCATTGTATCCACAAAGACCAGAAATCCTAGGTCCGCGCCACGCTGAGATGGGATCAGGGTCAGTCCAATCTGGTAAATTTGAGGGCAAGATGATCGCGGTGAATATGTTGATGGATGAAGCTGCTTATCCATGGCAACCCGACTGGTATCGTTCGAGAGTGAAAGAACACTTAGGAGATCGAATCGATGACAATTATCGGCTCTGGTACTTTGACAACGCGATGCACACTCCGCCAACAATAACGCCATTAGACGAACCCCCGATGATAACCACTCGGATCATAAACTATGGAGGCGTATTACAGCAAGCATTGCGCGATGTGAGCGCTTGGGCCGAGAAAGGCATAGCGCCCCCTCCAAGCACAGTATATAAGGTGGTGGATGGTCAAGTAGAGGTGCCGCCGACTGCTGCGGAACGCAAGGGGATCCAACCAGTCATTAATTTATCTGTAAATGGAGGTGTGCGTGCAGATGTCAATGTTGGTGAAAGGGTTGAGTTTTCAGGGGTTATAGAAATACCCCCTGATACCGGTTCAATAGTTAATTTAGAATGGGATTTTGAAGGTACAGGCGATTTCCCCATACGAGAACCGCTCAAAGACGCTAAAAATACTCGGATAGAGGCAAAGACTACTTATAGCTTCTCCAAGCCTGGATCATATTTTCCCGCGCTAAGAGCAAGCTCAAACAGGTCAGGTGACCCTCAAACACCCTATGCCAAAGTCCAGAACATTGGACGAGTGAGAGTGGTGGTTACTTCTAAGGATGAGGGTAAAACTAAAGAAAAAAGTAAACCAAAGGGTAAAACTAAAGGTCGAGAATTAGTTATTGAATTGGATAAGAAACCTGTCGATTTTCAAAAATTTATGGACAACTTTGCCGAAGCTGTTACGCAAAAAAAAACCGTAGTGCAAGGAAATGAAATATCAAATGTTGAAGTTGAACCAAGAAGCAGTTGTTCTTTGAAATTCCAACTCACGCCCTTCATTGGTGATGCTTTTTACACGATAATTTTTGAAGATACTCGAACCGGCATTGCGGTGTTCTTAGAAGTGGAAATTGCGGCTACGGGTGCCTATAAAATGTTTCAAAAAGCCATAAAAAAAGGCGTTTCAAAAAAAGTTATTGAAAACACGATTGAGATACTAAACAAAATATTAGAATAAAATTCCTATTTTTTTTGTCTTTATCTTAATATCATCATCTCATAAAAATTTGAATATTTAATTGTGTTTTTACGATGATTTTAATTGAATATTGAGTGATAAACGCATATTATGAAATGAGACAATCTTAGATATATTCTCATTTTAGTGTCCCGATGGTTGCGTCCTCGGGGGTTAACTGGCAGATGAACCTAAAGAGCCGGAGTCGCACGCCTTTTTCAAGTGCTCTCAGCACCTTTTTTGGCGCATGCCAGCATGTTTTCGCTTTCTTGAGAGAACCATCAAGGGAAACGTTAGGAACTTCAAACCACAGGCATCCGTCCTCCAACAGGAGTTCTTTCATCTTGCCTGCATTTCAGTCCTGAGGCGATGTCCTTGTAAACTAGCACGTGCGGATATCCCTGTTCACGAGCTTTTTCACGCAGGAATTCTGCTTGTCGTACCAGGTCTTCTTTCTGCTTTGCCGCAGATACTCGTGCGTACATGGCCACGTGTTCATGGGCATGTAATTGAAATTGAGTAATCGTCTTGTTTCTCTTTTTCTGGAGTTTTTCATTCTCATCAATGAACGCTTTGAGTCGGTCTAATGAATATCTCCGATGCCCTCCCGTGGTCCTGCAATCCGCCGTGAACGTTCCGTTCTCATCCCATTGTCTTGGTGCAAACGCCGAATATTCGTGCTGCTTGAGAAATGGATAATAACATGAAAAATCATTTGAAAAAACAAATAAAATGTCCTAGATTTTCCAAATTTTTTTTAACTATTTTTTACGGTTTAATCTATTTTTCGTAAGTGTTCGTTTATTGCACTTTTAGAAATCTTAAAATTCTCTGCGATCGCCTCTGAATCGATTTTGTGGGGTAATTCAAAATATCCGTGTTGAGCGGCGTAATATATGATTTCTTTTTTCCTCGGATCTTCTTCTATACTTCAACATTCACAGTGTCTGCAACTTCTTCCATAGAACCAGAAATCCAAGCCGATAATTAATAAGCATTTTTTGAATTATTTTTAAAAAAATAAGTGATTAATCAATATATTTAATCCTATACCAATTAGGATGAGACCTCCCAGAATTTCCACTCTCTTTCCAAAAACTTGACCAACTTTATTACCTAAAAGGACACCAATCACGGAAAACGAAAAGGCTACAATTCCAATTAATATTGTTGGAACTAGGATCGGGCTATTTAACACAGCAAAACTCAAACCTACAGCCAAGGCGTCTATGCTTGTTGCGATCCCCAATAAAAATAAAACGCGTATCTCAAGTGGATTAATTTTTTTGTCCTTTTCAGAGTCTTTTCTAGATTCGTATATCATCTTTGAACCAATAATTAATAGAAGGAAGAATGCGATCCAATGATCTATTTCTGAAATCAGGTGAGCGATATAGGTTCCCCCAAGCCAGCCTAAAAATGTAAAAAAAGCCTGAAAAAATCCGGTAAAAAAAGCGATTTTTAAGGCGTGTTGTATTTTTGTCTCTTTTATTATGATACCGCTCGAAATCGATACCGCAAAAGCATCCATCGCTAAAGCAATTGCGATTATAAGCACTACTAAGAGATCCATTGATGATTTAAATGATTATACTAATATATATTTTATTTAGAAATTCGGCCTCAATTTTTTCTTGCGTATAATTTAAATAATATTACTTGATGTAACCGTTTTCTCTGAACCAATCAATTGCCTTCTCGATTGTTTTTTTAATTGGAGTTTGCTGTAGACCGAGTTCAGTTATTGCTTTAGAACAATCAAAATGTTCTCCCATCTTTCCCAATCGCACTTGGTTCACTGAAACGATGGGAGGCTTTTTTGTAATGCGCGATCCCGCTTGAAACAAAAATCCTAAGAAAAGCGCAACTCTATAGGGAATTTTCCTTCTTGGGGGTTTTACGCCAGCAATTTCTGCGATCAAATTAAAAAATTCCCCTACAAACATGTTTTCGTTTCCAAAAAGATATCTTTCGCCAATTCTTCCTTTTTTAGCCGCTTGTATTTGACCACGCGCCACGTCTTCGACATCAATAACATTAATTGCACCTTCAATATATCCTGGCATATTTCTGTTTGCTATATCCACTATTAACGCCCCCGAGGGCGTTGGCTTATAGTCTCTTGCACCAATTACTAAAGTCGGATTTATTATAACTAGGGGAAGTCCTTTATCGCAGATCTTTTTTGCTTCTAGTTCTGCGAGATATTTTGAGATGGCGTAATGATCTCCCGCTTCCCACCCATTAAATTCCGCCTCTTCGTTCACATAATTTCCCGCGCCGTGAGAACCTATGGTATTGGATGTACTCGTATATACAACTTTTTCTAATCCTTGAGAAAGTGCTTCTTCAAGAAGATTTTTTGTGCCTTCAACATTAGTGTCGTAAAAAAGCTGTTTATTAGGTGCCCAATGGGCAAAAAACGCAGCTATGTGATATAATGTATCACATCCTTCTAATGCCTTTTTAATGGATTTTTTGTCTCGGATGTCCCAATAGATTTTTTCTACATTTAACTCGTCAATATTCTTTGTATTGCTTCCTTTCCTTATGGAAATTCGTACGTCCTGGCCATCCTTTATCAATTCCCTAACAACATTTGAACCCATAAATCCATTGGCTCCAGTTACCAAAACGGTCATTTTGATCGGTTTAAAAAATTCAATGATTTATTTGGTTTTAAATTAGGTTACTTTGTATATATAATTTTTTAAGTGAATAGCTTTCAGCAAATCTTTTTCAGAACTTGTTATGCTTGACAACTGAGATATAAAAATGTGAAAATTAAAATGAGAAACATTGCAATCAACAGGTAACAGCAATCGAAATAATGGAATTTCCTAATAGAAAAGAAGGTAGAATAAAAAAGACAACAGCCAATATACATGCAACAGCAGTAGATAATATTTCTCAATATCTTCGTAATTTAAATTGGCTTCATTCTTCCTCTCTCCAATTTCAAGCAACTTGATCGTTGTTGTAATTCCAAAAATGATATATAAAAAGTTAAATAATCCAATAACAACTTTTGAAGCCTTGAATTCCTTGCCTTTAAAATAAAAATAGGGGGATAAATCATTTCTGCACTAGTGATTTTTCTCCTCGTCCAGTAAATAAAAAAAGGATTAATAAATCTATCTTAGATTATAGAATAATTAATTAGCACTATTCTGAAAACGCTTCTAATATATAATCGGTTATATATTTGCAGAGTTTATCCATCGAATTTTTATAGTTGGCATACCTGAAATTAAAGATACATAAGGGACAAGAGGATACGATTTCTTCAGTCTTAAGATTTCCAAGTGTTTTTTTCCCAATATTTATACTCAAGGTGCTATTTACGCCTCTAATTCCAGAACCCGCGCCGCAACAAGGGCAATCGTCGTGATTTTCGGATATTTCTTTCACATTCACGCCGCACTTCTTCAATATTTCTCTTGCCTCATGATAAAGTGGACCGTTTTTATACTTCCGCCCGAGTCTACAAGGATCGTGATAGGTAATTGACTTATTTAGGGATTTTAATTCGATTTTACCTTCTTTTTCAAGTTCATAAATGACATCTACAACATGCCTGACTTTAATATCAAAGTCCTTAAAATATTTTCGATACACGGTATCAAAAGCGTATAAACATCCTCCACAAGTCACGATCAGATTTTTTACACCGATTCTTCTAAACAAGTCAATATTTTCTTTAAATAATTGTTTGGAAAGCTCAATTTTACCCGTTGAATAAATATATTCCCCACAACAAGGTTCCTTTTTTAGAATTTTAAAATCGTAATTAGCATTTCTTAATATAATATAAGGTGCCAGTGCGCTTTCTTGAACGCGAAAAGAAGACATGCATCCTAAAAACAATAAAGTGTCAGATTCCTTCTCCTCAAAAGATTCCTGCTTCTTATAGTCTTCTGATAGCCAATTCAATCTTTCTTCTGCTATTCCTCCTACGGAGTTGCCCGCATCCACGATTCCTTGGATAATTTTTTCGTGATTAGGTAATGGCCCCAATTTTTTACTTACCAACTTAACCTTAGTTGCGTGAACGATCTCTGAGATCTCGATCTCTTGTTGACATTTTAGATCGCAAGCAGCACATAATGTACACGTGTAAATACCAATTATTTCTTCGTTTGAAACCTCCTGACCACTAAAAATCTTTCCCGCAATTTTTAACCTCCCACGAGGTGATTTAAATTCGTCTTGAGTGACTTGAAAAGTATCACAAAAATCCAAGCACAGCCCACATTCTATGCACGATTGAACTTGGTTTAAAAGTAATTTTTCATCAAGCATGCTCTTTCAAGTTTCGTTTATGTCTTTTTCTTTATTCAATACATCGATAAGTGTTTCAAATTGAACGATTTCTATGTCTAAGAAATTGTTTTTAAATATTAAAGATGGCCCTTCATTTAGCGCTTTCTTTAAATAAATTTTATCGCATTTATTTGAGATCAACCAGTCAGCTACGAGAATTCCTTTCCTTTTTTCTTCGTATAGAAATTTATTCTCTACAATTTGTACACTGAGCAAATTAGCGTCTTTAAATTCTAAAAATCCGAAATAATTGCTTTCTCCAAAATGATTTGCGATTTTGGAATTCAATCCGTCATTATTATCTAAAGGAATTGCGATTTTAATAATTTCTTTCTTTTCCCCACTTATTATAATTATAATCTTAAAGATTAAAGGAAATTTCCTCATTATATCTTCACTTATAGATTTTTTTAAATTATTAATGCGAGAAATTGGAAAATTTTCTCTTATGCTAATCTCTAATTCAAGGAATATGTATTTTCCATAGGATCTAATGTCCATCTTTTCAATTTTTTCAATCTTTTGAGTTTTTTCAATCATATTCAATAATTCCGTTCTCTGGTCAAAGTTGATTACTGCATCAAGTAAAGTTTTTGTTGAGGCAAGAAATATCTCGTACCCCCCTTTTATTATGAAAATGGATATAATTAATGCTATTATTGAATCGAGAACTTGGAAATTGAAAAACACTCCAATAAATCCAAAGATAACAGAGGAGGATATGAAACAATCTAATAATTTCTCCCTTGCTTCTGATTTAATAATTGGAGAATTCACTTTTTTAGATATTATTTTCAGATATAAGGCTAAAATTAAGGTAGTTAAAAGCGATATTGCGATGAAATAAAATACGATAGGAGGTGCTTCAATATTTGTATGTTTACCATTAATAAAAGCAATGATACTTGAAATTGCAGCGACTATAATGTTATAAGCCGTGAAGAAGATGAATAAAGAAATGATCAAACTGATTAGGTTTTCCATCTTATAATAACCGTAAGGAAATTTCTTGTTTGGTTTTCTCTTAGAAAAGAAAATACCAACAAAGGCAATTAAGCACATTACAACATCCGTCAGACTATCAAAAGCATCGGTTTGCAGTGCCAGACTATTTGTTAGAATACCAAAAATATATTTTGAAATAAAAAGAGTTAAATTTGTAATAAGTAGTACGAAATTAATAAAAACGGGTTGTTCGTAAAATTTATCTTTAGGTTTCATTGAAATATTTCTTATTCTTTTTTAAAAATATTATAAGTATAATAGGAAAAGAGTCTATTTAAGGAATATGAATAAATATTCAGAAAAACGATCCTAATTCCATTTTGAACCTAATGTCTCCGAAGTCGAATATTTATTCACAATGCTTTTAAGCCTTTTGTCTTTATACTTAATTAAGGCTGTTTTATGAATAATAATTCATAGAACTAAAATAAATAGTACTAATGATAAGATTATGAGCAAGCAAGGAACTAGCATCAAAATAGATGAATATAAAGGACCGTTAGGTTTAATTAAAGGATTCGAATTTAGTGCTGGAAAAGTCTCAATGGGTGACGAAACAGAATGGGAACCAATGGGTCCCCATCCAAAGCCGCATATTCCGACATTAAGAAATTGGTTCTTTAAATTGATGGAAAGATACAAGCCTTTTTACATGCCAATCTGTGATATGTGTTGTTTATGTACTTATGGAAAATGTAATCTTTCAAAAGGGCGAACGGGCGCTTGTGGAATCAATATGGAAACGCAACAAGCGAGAATTGTGGAAATAGCCTGTTGCATTGGAGCATCCTGTCACAGCGCTCATGGAGATCATCTTTTACATTGGTTAAAAGAAAAATATGGTAATGTTGCCATTAATTTTGGACATAATATTGCAGTTGAAATGCCATGTACAAGACTGATTGTTGGTATGAAACCCGAATGTTTGGAGGATTTGGAAACCGCAATGGAATGGGTTCATTATACGATCACTCATTTATTAGCCGCGGGACACACGGGACAAGAATCTAACCATTTAGATTACGAATCTAAAGCTTTCTTAGCGGGTTTAGCTGATGCTGTAGGTATGGAGATATCTGATGCCGTACAAATTGCTGCCTATGGATTTCCAATGGGCGAACCCGATGTACCAATCATTGAGTTGGGAATGGGAACAATGGATTTTGAAAATAAGGCCTCAATTCTAATGATCGGACATAATGTCGCACCAGGAATTGAATTAGTAGATTACATGAGAGAAAAGGGATTAGAAGACAAGGTTGATGTGGGTGCAATTTGTTGTACAGCAATTGATCTAACCAGGTATTTTGATGGCGCTAAAGTTGTTGGTTCTCTCTCTCGACAGATGTTTTATATCCGATCAGGACTTGCAGATGTTGTCATGGTGGATGAGCAATGCGTGAACCTCCGAAGTTATGAACAAGCAAAATTGGTAAACGCACCATTTATTGCTACTAATGAAAAAAATATGGGTGGTTTACCCAACAGGACTGACGATCCTGCCGAGGAAATCATAGCTGATCTCGTGAGTGGAAAAAACGACGGTGTTTTAATTTTAGATCCCATTAAAGCGGGTAAAGTAGCTGTTGAAACCGCAATAAAAGTAAAACCCATAAGGGCTGGAAAAAGTGGAGTTCCTGATGAGAAAGGATGCATCGAAATGGCGATGAAATGCAATGGATGCGGAAATTGTCAAAGAAATTGTCCTAACGATCTGCCCATTGTTGAAGGTGTGAAACAAGCAAAGGAAGGGAACTTTAAAATTTTAGAGGAAGTTTTTGACTCTTGCCTGGATTGTGGACGATGCGAAACTGATTGCAAGAAAGAAGTTTCACCGTTAACATTAATAATGTTTGCTGCGCGAAACAAGATACGAAACGAAAAGTTTAACATGAGAGCTGGTCGAGGACCCATTCAAGATACTGAAATTCGAAATGTTGGTGCTCCGATTGTTTTAGGCGAAATTCCAGGAATTGTTGCGATAATCGGATGCGCAAATTACGCTAAAGAAATTCAAGAGCTTTACATGATGGCCGAAGAGTTTTTAACGAGGAATTACATCGTCGTAGTGTCTGGTTGTGGAGCCATGGATATCGGTCTTGTTAAGGACGATGAAGGAAAAACCCTTTACGACAGATTTCCAGGTACATTCGACAGGGGGGGTCTAGTAAATGTCGGAAGTTGCGTTAGCAACCCACACATCAACGGGGCTGCAATTAAAGTTGCCAATATTTTCGCAAGACGCCCCTTACGAGGAAATTATGAGGAAATTGCAGATTACATCCTCAATCGTGTAGGTGCCTGCGGTGTTGCGTGGGGCGCAATGAGTCAAAAAGCAGCTAGTATCGCAAGTAGTTGCAACGGAATGGGCATTCCTGCTATATGTGGACCTCATTCGGCTGAATACAGAAGGATGTATCTTGGTAGATCTTACGATGAGGAAACATGGAAGGTTTATAATGCACGAGATGGAACGGCTAATCATTCAATAGGTCCAGGTCCAGAACATCTTTTAACAACGGCCGAATCCATAGAACAAGCCATTTGTTTGACGGCAAAATTATGCTTAAGACCCGCAGATAACTCTAAAGGAAGAATGATTAAACTATCCCATTGGATCGATCTTGAACGCAAATATAAAGGCGTAGATTTTCCAAACGATTTAGAAAAATTCATCCGAGTCGAAGCTGACATTCCTATAGCAATGAAAGACGGTATAATGACATACTTGAAAGAAAAAGGTTGGAAACCAAAAGAACTTGTTGATCCTACCTTAATTGAACGTTTATGCCATAAATGATCCATAAAAATATAATGATCCTTCTTTAGACATTTATGTGAATTGGTCTAAAACATTGTTGTTTTAGACCAATTTCACATTTCTATTTCTTTTTTTGAAATAAAGTACTTAAATATTAAAAAAAATTTTAAAAAATAACTCTAAAATTGCTTCCATATTGCAAAAAAAAAAAGGATAATTAAAACAAGAGGATAAAAAAGATGTCTAATTTTCTTAATAAAACTTTTAAAGTATTAGAAAAAGGTTTAACCGACAAATCTCTTCCAAAAACACGAGAAGTATTGATTGGAAGAAAATTTATGGCGGTTTTATTGGAAAACTATTTAGGTGCATGTTATGGACCCAGAACTTCTTTTCCTACCTGCAACATATTTGATAAACCAGGAGAATTAGATGAAATTTCTGTAATTGAATTAATCGAATACATAAATTCTGATGATTTAATTGAGAGAGCTATTGGGATTGCTAGCTTAAATGCCCTGAGCCAGTATTTTATCGATGAAAATAAGGAAAAATATAATTATTATTCAAACTTTAATTTGTTATCGTTTCTTCCGATATTACCAGAAAGTAGGGTAGGAATGGTCGGATTGATAGGGCCTTTTATAAATTACTTGAATGAAAGGGTTACGGAGTTAATCGTCATAGAAGATAATCCTCTCATCCCCCAGGGGAAAACCAAGCAAGGTTTTTTTGTATATCGAGATCTTGATGCTTTAGAAGACGTGGATATATTGATAATAACAGGTTCTACTGTAATTGAGCATTCGATTGAAAAGCCATTAAACATTGCCAAGAGTGCAAACTTTAAAGTTGTAATAGGCCCAACATCGTCTTGGATTCCCGATGTTGCTTTTGCTCTCGGTTTTAACGCTGTTTGTGGTATGAAATTTTATGAACCAGAAAAAGCTTTCAGGATTATCATGCAAGGTGGTGGAACGCAATATTTCTCAAAATACGCAGATAAGTACACATTGACAAAAGAAAAAATTGAAAAATAGAAAATAACCAAGTATAAATTACCTCAAGTGATTTTAATTTTTTCTTCTATTTACAGTTATTGCAATACCTAAAAAGTCTAATGTCTTGCTTAATTGGTTTGATATCGAATTCGGATGTTGTTAATTCCCAAAATTTCTTAATTTTTTTTGAATAGAGATCTTCGATATCTCCACATATAGGACAAATAGCGTGGATGTGAAAGTTCGATTTGATTTCAAATCTTTGGGTGCCATCAACTTCTATTGGTGTTATCATGTTTAATTCTTCTAAAAGATGAAGAATCTGATAAACTGTTGACATGCTAATGTTAGAATGAATTTTACTAACTATATTAAATATATCTTCAGCACATGGATGATTATCGCTTTTTATCACAGCGTCAAAAACTGCAAGCCTTTGAGGTGTAATTTTTAAGCCTCTTTTTTTAAAAATCGCTCTTAAGCTGTCTCTATCCATGTTTTAAAATAAATGATTATATTTTATAAAATTAGTTCTTATATAGAATAAAGTCCTAGCTAGTAATCATTATTAAATCATATTTAATATTGAAAAACGAGGTAAAACCATTATGAGCGAAAATATTGGAATTCCCTTACTTGGTGATGATTTTCCAGAAATGGAAGTTGTTACGACCCAAGGCGTGATGAAATTACCAGCTGATGCAAACGAAGGGGGAAAATATTGGTTTATATTGTTCAGCCATCCTGCTGATTTTACACCCGTGTGCACCACGGAGTTTCACGCATTTGCCGTGAGAAATCAAAAGTTCCAGGAGTTAAATACAAGATTGATTGGTCTTTCTATGGATCAGGTATTTTCTCACATCAAATGGGAAGAATGGATTAAGGATAATCTGAAAGTAGAAATACCATTTCCAATCATTGCCGATCATGGCATTGTAGGCAAGAAGTTAGGCATGGTTCATCCAGGAAAAGGATCTAACACTGTAAGAGCCGTTTTCATTGTTGATCCACAAGGAAAAATTCGGCTTATCTTGTATTATCCTCAAGAAATAGGTAGAAACATGGACGAGATTCTTAGAGCTCTAAAAGCACTTCAAACCGCAGATAAAAACAAGGTGGCAACCCCTGCGAATTGGCCTAATAACGAGCTATTCGGAGATCACGTCATAATTCCGCCCGCTAAGGACGTGAAAACTGCCAAGGAAAGATTAGCCAACGCCGGAAAGGATTACGAATGTTTGGATTGGTGGCTCTGTCATAAAAAATTATAATCTTTTCCATTTTTTATTTTCTAATTATTTATTTTTTTCTCTTATTTGATTTCTATCAAAAGGCTTATAATTTGCTCCATTAGATTGATATTGAATCAGATTAGTAGTAATTTTCCCGAATAAAAACCAATCTAACTTTGGATTATTTTACTTAATTAAATAAGTAAATACTTATACCTCTATGACTTATAATTACTTAATATGACTGATCTTCTCGAACAACTGCCAAGAATTTTTAAAGCATTGGCTGATCCTACTAGATTAAAAATATTTCGACTATTAATGTTTAACGACGAAGATAAATTGAAAGTAATCGATCTTGCCGCAAAGATCGGTATATCTCAACCAGCGGCAACCCAACACATTAATATATTGAAAGAGCACAATCTTATTAAATCGAAACGCGAACAAAATATCAAGTATTACTACATCGATAAACAGGAATTTAATAGATTGAAAGAACTACTAAATAATGCCTTGGATATTTCTCTAATGAAATGCACATTCAAGGGAAAATGCATCGATTGTCCACGCAATAAAGATAGAGAAAAATAAAAAGCAAGGTTTTGAATCCGCTTTTATCAAGGAAAAAACCATAGAAAGATTTAAATATAAGTGAGTGCCTATATAAGCACAAGCTTATATTGAGTACGTTGAGGTGAAAAATCATGAAAGATAAAAATCATAAAACTATGTCCAATTTTGATTTTAATTCGATGTCCGCAATTTTTGCGATAAGGGATTTATTTAACGATCCTATAAAAAAAATTAAGAAAGCTAAAATAGTCAAAGGTCAATATGTTTTAGATTATGGTAGTGGTCCTGGAGCCTACACAATTGCTGCAGCGAGAGTGGTTGGAGCTTCTGGTAAAGTATACGCAGCCGATATACATCCACTTTCTGCGAAAAAGGTCTTGAAGAAGGCTAAAAAAGTGGGACTCGATAACATAACAACAATCACAACCGATTGCCATACTGGCTTAGAAAATAACTCGATCGATGTGATTCTATGTTTTGATATGCTCCATTTTGTAAACGATAAGCAAAAGATTTTTTCAGAATTCCATAGGGTGTTGAAGCCTAACTCAATTTTATCCTTAGATTGTCACCACATGAACGATATTAAGAACCAAGTAGAAGGATCTGGATTATTTAAACTTGTAGAACAAATCGAAAAAACATCTAATTTCCATAAAATATGAAAATCGCCGTTATTTTTTTTTCTGCTACTAAAAATACTGCTAAAATGGCACGATTCATCATTGAGCAATTAAAACTATTTGATAAAAGCAACCAAATAAACGAAGTTGATGTGTCTAGTCATTCAAGCAGGTTAAGGAAGTTAGATGTGAACAATTACGATGCGATTTATTTTGGATTTCCAATACACGCCTTAAGGGCTCCAGAAGTTGTTAGAAAATGGCTTAAAACCTTGGAGGGTAAGAAGAAAAGATGTTCCGTATTTTTTACTTACGGTGGCGTTGATGCAGGGATAGCACACTCTGATATGAAACATATTTTGGATGAACAAGACTTTCAACTAGTTTCAACCGCAGAGTTCGTTTCCAAGCATTCTTACAATTTAGGTGGATGGAATCTAGCACATAATAGACCTAATGAATTTGATTTTGAAGTTGCAAGGCAGTATGTAAAAAAAACTCAAAATCTTTTTTTAGATAACGGTTTTATTAATCTCCAATTCGAAAAAACAAGATTACCCGAACCTGTTCTCTTTAAAATTAAGGAATCTTTAAAGAAATCTATATTACCACCTTCGAGAAAGGGAAGCAATTGTAGTCTTTGTAATATTTGCGAAGAATTATGTCCTACGCTTGCAATGGATTCTAAATTGGGAGAAGCAGATTTTGAAGCTTGCATTCGTTGCTTTCGGTGTTTTGCTAATTGTCCTGAGAACGCTTTAAAAATTGGCGATCTTCGACGCCAACTTAGATTATTTGAAAAAGTAAAAAAAATATCTAGCGATGATATTTTAACTAAAGAGAGCAGATTTTTCATATAAATCTTATATACATGTTAGAAGCCAAGGTGTAAAAGATAATTTTACTCCTGTATTTTTTTCTCGTGTTTAATTATATTCAATCGACCGTCAGTAACATCAACTTCAATCAAACTCTTTAAATAATGATAATTATCTCCAAACGCTAAAAAATCGAGTGTTGGAATTCTTGCTTTTGGAAATTTAATAATTTGATATTTTCAATATTTTCTCTACTCATAATTAATAAAGTATCTTTTTCTATTAAAACTCCATTTCGAGTATTCTATATATCATAGTTTTTCCTGTTCTTGTTCTTTTTTAATTATCAGCTGCTAGCTTAAATACTTGAATTATTTTCTTTAATATGATATGGATGAATTGAGAAATTTCTTTGCTTACGAAATTGAAGAAAATGGGGTACGCAAGGAATTATTTTTCTCAGAAAAAGACCTCGAACAATATCTCGATCCAGAGAAGGTTTTAATTTTAATAAGGGAAGATTTAAGAAGAATTTTCGTTTGGAAAGGAGCAAAGTCTTCGGTTCAAAATCGATTCATTAGTTCAAATGTCGCAACGGAGCTCCAGCAAGAACTCGCGAAAGATTCTCGTTATCAAGTGTGTAAAATCGTTTCGGTGGATCAGGGTGACGAGGTTCAAGAATTTCTTAAAGCATTTGCTTTAAAATCAATGGATGTGAAAGAACGATTAGCAGATATGAGATATGTTCGGAACAGTGAACGGTCAATATATGAAAAAGAAAAGACATATCCTGAAGAAAAGGAATTTAGAATCAGTGAACATATCGTGCTAAAATTCATAAAAGGACAAACCGTTATCTTCATAAACGACGAACCGTTTCATCAATGCAAATATTTACTCTTAAATCTCACTCAAAAGGATTTTATCGAATTTGATGATGTTGATTCCATTGATGAAGCCTTCAAGATCTATAACAAGATGGAAAAAAAACACGAACATGACCACGATCTCATCGATCCAGAGTCCGAATTTATGGGTCATTGTTCTAACCTCCAAGCTTGGTACGAACACGACTATGATCTCAGAATTCTTCATAGTAGCCTTTCAATTCCCTTATTGAAGAAAATTGCTTTTTTAGGGGATAAAAAAGCAATCATGCGACTAAAAGAAAGCATCGCAACTCGGATAGCGTCGAGAAATTTTAATACTATCGTTTTTTACCTCAACGAAAAGTATCTGAAACTATTTTCGAATGAGGAATTGGAAGCGATGTTTGAAGACTGGCTTAATAAAAAGGTAGATTTCGCCTTTATGGAGAAAAGAAGGTTGTGGTATCCCCTTCTTCAAGAATTAATCGAACGGGGAATTTTAAAGGCTCAGAAAATCGTCAAAAACGAAATCATAAAATATCTCAAAGAAGACAATCTTGAAGCTTATAGATATTTACTTAACACTGATTTTCTCAAGCTTCTTAAACTTGAAGTCCTGGAAGAACTCTATGAAATTGTTCCAAAGAAAGACTTGGTTGCGATGCGAAGGGTTGAATCCATTATTCTCAAAAAAACACTCAAAAAAAGAAGAGAATCACAATCTATTACATAAATAAACAAATTAATTCTATTGAATAACGATTTGTAAATTAATAGAATTTAAGTAAATTTATTTCATAAAAATTGATTATCTCTCTTGTTTAATATTCATTTATGCTTTCAAAAAATTCTCTCGTATGAATTCTTGGATTATTGGATTAGAATCTAT
>JAFGGO010000106.1 GCA_016930515.1 Promethearchaeota archaeon
ATAGATTATCTTCTAAAAAAAAAATTCCAGAATGATTCTTAAATGCACCTCAAACTTTTTTAACCAGATTATTTCTAAATTAAATAGAACAAAAAGTTATTTAGATTTTTTTTAAAAGATGATATCTAGAAATAAAAAATTCAAGTCTCGTATAAATTTTTTTTTTACATTAATCGTTCTAATATCATTTCTATTTGTTTTACTATTTATCTGTCTTGGATATTATTTTTTTGTGCTTGAACCTCAATTAAAAACTCACATATTTTTTGCTGGAGTATCAGATATTGATAAAGAAAGGATAAAAACCTCTTTATTGGTTTTTATTACTTTCCTTGTTGCCTTAATCGCTATTTTTATCGCAATTACCTTAAGGGAATATAAAAATCACATCACGAGAAAAACAGTCCCAATCCACAGTAATCGATACCTAACAATCGATGATGTATTTGAAAACGAATACCGAAAAAAAATAATTAGCAAGATTATAGAACAACCAGGGATTCATAACAACGAGTTACTCAGGCAATGCAACATGCAAAACGGACAGTTAAAATGGCATTTAGATGTATTAGTGCAATATAACATCATCAAGCAAGTAAACATCGGTCAATATAATACTTTTTACCCTATTATTTCGTTATCTCAAGATTTAAAAATAGAAGAGTGCCTTCTTTCTAAATCTAAGACTACTTTAAGTATATTAGATATTATTAAACAAAAACCCGGAATTACTTCAAGTTCGGTTGCCCGACATTTAAAACTAGCTAGAAGTACGCTGAAATATCATGTTGATAAATTAATGAGAAAAGATTTAATTTCTTTGCATCGGAGTGGACGGAAAATAAAACTATATCCAAATCAACTTGAAAAATGACGAAGACATATTTCTTTTCGTCCCTAATTTACTTTTAAATTTCCTTTTTATATTCAATGCTAATAATATTGCTCAATTCTTCATTACTAAGGATTATTTTAACCATATTTTTTATTTTTCTACTTTTTAAAATATTAATTGTTGCTGTTGATTAATTTTTTCGTTAGGGTTGATTCTAATACCAAATTTATGTGAAAGTTATAACTTTTTAAAAAGTATAAATGAAAATTTTTTAAAAAAAATCTAATTTAACAAGTTGATTTTTCCTACAACCATGCCTTTCCAAGCATTGGAGAGAGAATTTATATAAATCAGAAATAAAACCGACGAAATTCATAAAATGAGATTATTTATCAAATCTTCAAGGATTAACAAGTAAAACGCCAAAAATATCAATAAGGCTCCGCTTATAATCCTCAATGAAGTCCTATATTTCAAGCGGAAATCGTTAAGTTTATCAGATTCCAAGCCCTATCTTAGCGCTACCAAGATTATGACTATAGGGACAACTAGTCCCGTTAAATAGCTTATTATAAACAGGATTAAAAGCGGGTCAATAAAAACATTATATAGAAGAGCGAGATAAACGCCTCCGAAACAAGGTATCTTGATCAAAACAAATATTACGCCAACCAAGAAAGAATAAACAACAGAGTTTTTTTCGATGAAATTCCTCAACACGGATTTAACTTTCTCTGGCGTTCCAAAAATCACGCTTCTTTCTTTTTTACACTCAATTATTTGCCAAGCCCCAACGATTATCAACAATCCCGCAAAAATATACTTGAATAAATACAAGGTCACAAAAAAGCGAATGAAAAATAGAAATAAAATCGAAATAAAGATGTAAGCAACTATCAAACCCAAGATCAACCCCACCGAGATTTCAATGAATTTTCCTTTATCTTGAATTAGTATTAAAGAGGTTCCAAAAACGCTAAGCATTAATAAAATACACCAAGTGCTACCTATCAGCAATCCTTATAAAAAAGGTGTTAATAAATCAACAGCCATCTTAAATGAATTCCTCTTATTGAGTGTGATTTGTATTTTAGTTACTGAATATAGTTAATTAGGTATTTTCTATTAGAAATAGATTTTGGAAGCTTGTAAAATATTTAACTTTTTAATTTCTCTCATTTCCAGTTAGTTTATTATCGAACATTTTTTTCTAAATAATTTTAAATATGAATTTTTAAATACAATTCTGTCTAAGTTAATTAAAACAAAAAACACAAAGTGCATTAAATATGTCAAATGAAAGCGAAATGTTAGAAGAACTAAAAAAAATTCGAGAATTACTCACGCCCAAACTTGAGTCACAAAAAGAAAAACCAAAAAATCTCGCAAGGGAGTTTTTAGAATTTATTAAAAAATACAAAATACTCGGTCTTGCGACCGCTTTTATCCTCGGTCTGGCGATTAACGCACTAATTCTATCGCTAGCTCAAGATATCATAACACCAATACTAGGGCTTCTAATCCCCGATTTTGAAAACATCAGCGATATAAAACTTGGTGTATTTGGTATTGGGAACTTCATTGCTGCAGCAATTAATTTTGTAATCATTGCGATTATAATATTTCTCATCGTGAAATACGCAGCAAAAATCGGAATCGAATAAATCAACAAGAAAAAATAAAGTAATTACTACCTAATTCTTTCATTTTTTTAAATCTTGAACAATATTAATGATAGTATGAATGATGCAATTCGCAAATTTAACTTAATTTTTTGAAGATAATTTCCTATAGAACTCTCAGAATGTGTCTGATCTAAATTATTCGAAAAGTAAGATTATATATCATAAGATTTATGTTTTAATCGCTCCAGTTATTTCCGTGTTTATATAATGGGAATGAAAAAAAATGGGTATTTAATTAAAAAAATTATTCAATTTCGTTGCTTTTTGTAAATTCAACCCACTAAATTTCTATTCAAGGTAGTGCTAGCCTCCCGGGGTGCATTATCATATTTGGATCGAACATTTTTTTTATTTTTCTCAAGTATTTCCAGTACATCGCTGCTTGACTGTACATGAGTGGCGCATGGATGTATGGATCAGGACGATAGTTCAGCCATCCTTGTTTTAAGGAATATTCTGTTGTTTCCCTGTTAACCTCTTGAACCCTTTCTATATCTTCGTCTTTCGTCGAGTCAAAACATATGATTGGCATGCATAATGCCTGCCTGCAACGCTCAATGCTTGCTATCCACATGACGGGAGCAAATCCATGATTTTCTAACACAGAATTATACATTTCGGCAAAATGAGCGCATTCATTCCAAGGAGTATACCACGTAATGAATAAAAAGCCCGCTTCCCAAAGGCTGTAGGGTACGGCGATCTTATTGGGTTTTTTTAATCTACTTGCGATTTGTTTAGGGTGTAGTTCTTGAGGAATCATTTGATCAGGGTCGCGACATCTCGTCGATTTTCGATAATTCGAACAATATGTATTAATCGTGTCAACGCAATGATCTAATTCCTTTTGAGATTGAGCCCAAATCTCCCAATTCATCCACCACTCTGAATATCCCTTATTTTTAAAAAATTCGAGATCGTGCGGTATTTTATCTTTAGGCCACCTACACATTACTATCCCGTAATTACCCCCTTGAACCATGACTGTATTGTGAGCTACGCCAAATTCAAGCTTTCCGAGATCGAAGGTTACATCTTGCATATCGTACGGATTTCCCATACCCCAATTTACTAATGTTTTGAACTTGGGATGTGGATATATTTTCACGGCAATTTTAGTAATTACGCCCATCGTACCTTGACTACCCATAATTGTTGACCATATATCCGGTCCTAAACCGTATTTATAAAATGGTTTTGCAAAAGGCAAGGCCCAAGAACCCGTTCTTAAAATATCTCCGTTTGGAAACACTATCTCAGCGCACATAAAATTATCACCTTGTGGACCTACACTCGAAGTATACAGAGAAAAACCTCTATCGATTGCATCGCCCATAACTGTTGCAGCTGGTGGCGCTCCATCGGGAATAGGAGGAGCCCAATCAGGATGATGTTTGAGCATGAATGCCCAAATTTGACCGTTCGTAACTCCTGGTTCAACTACAACATATCGATTTTCTTCGTCTACTTCTATTATCCTGTTCATCCTACTTAGATCGATTAAAATCCCTGCAGGTTTTATAGTAGGGCAAGAAAAACCACCCGATAATCCCGCTGAAATGGGTGATACTGCTACTTTTTCCGAAGAGCAATATACTAGTATTTTCCGAATTTCCTCCATGTATTTTGGTCTAACAACGATATCTGGAATTTGACTTTCCAAACCCATGACAGATTTTGCAAGATAAGACGCTGTAATTGCTTTATTATTGGATGCATATTTTTTTCCTACAATACCTATCATTGCCTCTAAATCCTTATTATCTGGCACTTTATACGAAATTTTGATACAACTCCATTATTTTCAATATTAATTTTATAGATTTGCTATGTGCATTGAGTGATTAAATCGTGTTAACAATATAAGGATTTCCATGCGCATGTGAATGATCTTTATGTTAACATCTAAAAATATATTTATGTATAACACACTATTATAATGTGTAAACTACTTAAACCTGCAAAATATAGACATAATGCATAGATTTTCAACAATTATTTATAAAAGTAACCTATAACATGACAGATAAAGCAGAAAGAGGAAAACCAAGGCTTCATACGACTATTTCCAAAGAAAAAGAAGATATTTTAAACAAATACGTTAATTTAATAGATACATACGGAAATGAAATTTATGGGAATAAATCTAGAGTTATTGAGAAAGCATTAGAATTATTATACAATTACCACAATCCAGAAATTGAGGATTGCCAGACGATTTGGAATAGAACTAGAAACGAGCTTGGAATGGTATTACTGGGAAAGACTACTTTCCTTGCTCTTCTTTCTGGCGATTATAAGCAGGCATTTAAAGAAAATAACGTCTTGGAATTGATTGAGTGGTACAATGAGAAGCTAATTGATGATATTAGTCTTGAAGAATTATTAGAAGCAATTAAAGACTTGTGGGTGGTTTTAAATTTTTTTAATAAAATTCGATTACACAAAGGAAGTAAGGGAAATTATATCATGAGTTTCCACCACGATTTTCAAAGCAAGGAATATGGCAAGTTCTGGGGAGGGTTTTTTAATATATTTTTACTTTTTCAAAAAGATTGTAACGTGGAATATTTTATTAGAGATTCCTTTGTACGTCTGGTTATAAATCCACCTGAAGCTGATTCAAAAAGAAGGACCGCTAAATATAATATAAAAAGAACTTTTGAAAAAACACATAATGTGGATAAAATGGATTAGTCTGAATGATTATAAGAAATAAAAATGATTTATTTAAGACCAGGTTATTAAATGAATAAAGACGAAGATAAAGGGAGACCGCGACTTCATACAACCATTTCTATGGAAAAAGAAGTCATTTTAGACAAGCTTGTAAAATTACTTGATAAAAATGGAAATGAAATTTACGGTAATAAGTCAAAAGTAATTGAGAAAGCGTTAGAATTATTAGATAATTACCACAATCCCGTAAATGAAAAGTCTCAGAATATTTGGAATAGAGGGAGGAACGAACTGAAAATGGTGTTAATATCAAAGAAAAGCTTTCTAGGGCTCCTATTGGGTGGTTTTAAACAAGGTTTTAAAGAAAATAACGCCTTAGAAATTATTGAATGGTACAAACAGAAACGCGTGGACGATATGGATGTTATAGAGCTCTTGAGGGCAATAAAAGACATGTGGATTGCTTCAAATCTTTTTTATAGAATTGTAATTCATAAAAGAACGGGTGGAAAATATATAATGGATTTTCATCACGAGTTTTATAGCAAAGAATTCGGTAGATTTTGGGGGGAGTATTTTAAAGAGTTTTTATCTCTTCATAAGTTTTGTAAAAGCGAATATATAGTCAGAAATTCGTCTTTGCGTCTTGAAATTAATCCAACTTATAAAAGTGAAGTATATAAATTAAAACCTTTTAAATTAAACAATTTTGATGGGAATTAAATCGTATTAAAATTAGTTCTCATGCTATTAAATAGAATTTATATGAGTAAAGAATGAATTATAGTCGAGATTTACACTCGCCTGCCCCGATGACCGCCTTTACGCCTGCAGTGGTCATAAATGTTATTGTTTTTATTTTATCTCATTAAAGGGAAAAGCGATGATAATACCAAATATAATATATATTTTGGTGATAATTATCATAATAGGGAATAATATAAAATAGGATTTAATATGAATACTGAAATTCGAAAAGTAGATTCTCAAGGGAGGATCGTCCTTCCGCTCAATTGGAGAGAAAAAGAGCTAAAAAATGTGGACGAAGTAATAATAGTCGAAGAAGGAGGAATATTAAAAATTATTCCAAAAAAAAATTTTGAATTGGCAAAATTTTTTGATTCGATCCAATACGACAATGATCTCGTTGAAAAACTCGAAGATTGGTCGGAATTTGAACGCTTTATTTTAAATGAAAAACAAAACGATACAAAATGATTTATCTCGACGCCAATATCTTTATTTATGCCTTTTTCAAACCTAAAAAAGGAAAAGTTTTATCTGAAAAAATAAAATGGTGTAAGAATGAGGCAAAATCAATAATATCAAGTATAGACGCTGAAGAAAAACAGTATTGCATTTCTTTAATTCAATTATCGGAGGTTATTAACTTGTTAAAAAACGCCATGAATTGGGATTCGTTACAAGAGTTCGTCATGGGCCTTATTTCAAATAACGCTATTGAGGTAATCTAAATAACCAAGTTAGAATACATTAATGCAGTTAGCAAGATGAAGGATTTGAAAATGGACGCTAACGATACATCAGCTTATCTCTTGATGAATAAAAAAAAACATAAAAGAGATTTATAATTTTGACAGGCATTTTGAGTTATTATCGGATAAAAAATGCCTTCCAGAAATACCCGAAAAATTTAAGAAATAATAATTATCTGTCGTATTTTATAATAGTATATAATAAAAGAAGATTTGATGTAAATAATAAGTCATTGCAGGCTCTACACTCGCCTGCCCCGATGACCACCTTTACGCCTGCAGTGGTCATGACTCTTTGGAGTTGTCTCCTCGATTCTTCCCACGTTTAGCCCCGACCTCGCTAAAGCCCTGATGCAGGCCTGAGCGCCAGGACCTGGCGTTTGTGACTTGTTTCCGCCCGGTGCCCTTACTTTAATGTGTATTCCTGTGACTCCTTTATCCTTCAATTCGTTAGCGGTTCTAAATCCACATTGCATGGCAGCGTACGGATTTGATTGATCCCTATCGGCCTTAACAACCATCCCGCCGCTACATTTCGCAAGCGTTTCTTGTCCGCTCAAATCGGTGGCAGTTACGATCGTGTTATTGTAGCTACTAAAAATGTGGACGATTGCCCAGTACTCTTTTCTATCTCTTTTACTCATGTTTTAAACCTCATTGCGTTATTTTTTGGCTCCCGCAAACGGACTTGCGCTCGCAAAGCTGATAAAGTCTTCCTCTTCTCTTTTCACGAGATAAGAAGGGGAATTTACTCTTTTTTCTCCAACTTGAACGTGCTTGTGAACGATCATTTGTCTTGCCTCGTAAATCGATTTTGCCATGCCTTTTTCAAAAACCATGGTTTGCAACCTTCGTTTTAGTACTTCTTCGACCGTGAGCAATAGTATATCTTCGAACTCGGCTTCAGAGCCTAAAATGCCCAAGCGGTTCAATTTTCTAAGGAGTTCTTGCTGAACCTCCTTGGCTTGCTCGGGCGGAAGCGATCTCGACCTTCGAGCAATGTCTCTCCAGTTTCCCAGCATGGTACGCGATTTCCAGAACTCTCGCTTGTTTCTCAAGCCGTATTTTCCTAGAAATTCTAGCTCTTCAGCAAGTCTTTCCCTTTCGAAGGGTCGTTTGGGTTTCTTGAACTTTTTTTTTAGTCGTCTCGGGTCTCCCATTATACAATCACAATGCGCGTTTAAAGAAATAAGTTCTCAATTGTTCTTACTTCGTTAATTTGTACTTTAGTATAACGTAAGGACCATTATTAATTTTTTCATTTTCAACTTCTTTACTGGAAAATACCTTGAAACGATTGGATTATATATTGATTTACAGGTCAAAATAACGATAGTGGAGGATACTATCAAATAATATTCGATCAACCATTTAATCTCGTACTGAAAGAATCTGATGTTTTTTTTAATAAATAGGCAAATCAAAAATAAGGTGGTGCGAGTAAATTTAGAATTACTTTTGACCTCTTTTCTTCCGAACGACGCCAATAACAAGCCCGTGTCGACCTGTGGATTTCGTTCGTTGACCCCTTACTTTCAATCGGAAGTGGTGCCTGACGCCCTTGTAGCTCTTGATGCGCTTCATTCGATCGATGTCTCGCTTTACGGTAATGTCCAATTGGTTTCCTATAACGTGCTTGTCGCCTCCATCCCTGAGGTCGTTCTTTCGATTGACCATCCAATTTGGAACCCCGTATTTAATCGGGTCCAATATGATTTCTTCGATATTATTAAGGTCTTTTTCCCCCAACACTCCAATCCGGATGTTGGGATCCACATTTGCAACCATGACTACCGCTTGAGCAAATCTCCGTCCCACGCCTCTAATTTGCGTTAAGGCGTGCTCCACTTTCGAGCTACCATCGACTTGCGATCGAAGCTTTCGGAAAAACACTTTTTCCCGATAATTTTTTGGTCGTATTGCTGGTACCGAACTCATATAAGATCAATTCTTTTATTAACTACTATGGTTAGTAAAAAGCAGAATTTAATATTAATTTTTTGGTTTCGATCTCTTAGAAGTAGGTTTTGAATTATTTAAGACAATTTTACTCCTTTTTTACGATTTGCATGCCCCTAACACCAGATTTTTTGCGATGTCTCCAGCCCTTAAAACTCTTCATTCGCTTCATCATATCGATATCGCATTTTGTGGTAATATCTAATTGGTTGCCTATATAGTGATCGTTCCATCCATTCTTAAAATCATATTTTCTATTAAGCATCTCGACAGGAACGCCGTGCATTTCAGGATTCAAGGCTATCTCTTCGATTCGATCAAGATCGATTTGTTCAAGCGCCCCAATTCGAATATTAGGATCTATTTTAGCAATCATAATTATCAGTTGAGCATATTTTTTGCCAATACCCCTGATTTGAGTTAAGGCGCGCTCTACTTTTGAGCTTCCGTCTACTTGAGATCGAAGCTTTCGGAAAAATACTTTTTCTCGGTAATTATCAGGTCTAATTGCTGGTATAGTATCATCCATTTTCGAAACCTCTTGATAATTATAATCACTAAGGATTAATATTGATATTCATTGTGAGTATTAAAGCTTAAATGATGACAAAATCCTAGACTTTACTGAATGAAAGTTAAAAAATTCAAATAGTATCGCATGTAATCTTATTATATCACAAGAAGATTAACCCAATAAAAAGGATTTTTTGAAAACATGCTTGACATCGAATTGTTCCGAACGAACCTTGAAAAAATAATAGGATCGGAAAAAAAAAGGTTTAAAGATCCAATAAACGCGGAAAAGACGCTGGAATACGATACAAAATGGAGAAATACCATAACGGAATTACAAAAATTAAGGCAAAAAAGAAACGAAATAAACAATCAAATTAATAACTATAAGAAAAGCAAGGAAAATGCGAAAGCTGAAGAAGCAATAAAAACATCCAAGGAATTAAAAGACCAGATTGAAGTTTTAGAAAGAAATGAGAAAGAATTCCTTGAAAAGAGAGATGATTTTCGCTACAAGGTAGGGAACATCATACACGAATCCGTACCGATCGCCGAGACCGAGGAAGGAAACAAGGTGGAAAGAACGGGGGGACAGCACCCAAAGTTCTCATTTACTCCTTTAAATCACGTTGACCTCGTAGAAACGGGTTTTGCTGACACGAAAAAGGCCGCAGAGATCGCAGGTTCGAGGTTTTACTACCTTCGGGGCGATTTGGTCATGCTCAATCTTGCGCTCTTGAAATTTGCATTGGATATTTTAGAGAAGAAAGGATTCGTTCCCATGTGGACCCCATTTTTCGTAAAACACGAAGTAATCAAGGCAGCAGCCGAGTTAGCGGATTTTGAAGATACTCTCTATAAGATACAAGATGAAGATCTTTACATGATTGCAACTTCGGAACAAACGATTGCGGCGTTCCATTACAACGAAATCTTGGATCCCGAATCGCTTCCATTCAAATACGCGGGTGTGTCGTCGTGCTTTAGGAGAGAGGCGGGTTCGCACGGTAAGGATACCTTGGGAATTTTTAGAATTCACCAGTTCGAAAAGATCGAGCAATTCATCTTTTGCAAGCCAGAAGAATCGTGGCAATTTCACGAAGAACTCATTTCAAACGCCGAAGAGATATACAAGCAATTAGAGCTCCCCTATAGGATAGTTAACATTGCGTCCGGTGATCTTAACGACAACGCCGCAAAGAAATACGACCTTGAAGCGTGGTTTCCAGCCTCTAATACTTATCGAGAGCTCGTATCGTGTAGTAATTGCCTTGATTATCAGGCTCGAAAGCTCAAAATAAGGATGGGAAAGGTCGGGGGAGCAACGGAAAAACAAACGGTTCACACGCTAAACTCGACGGCCATTGCTACGGAAAGGACGATTTGTTGCATTTTAGAAAATTACCAAAACGATGACCAGACCGTCAGGGTACCAAAAGCGCTTCAAAAATATATGAACGGCAAAAAGATTATAAACCCCGTTAAATGATCAAATATATTAAAAGAAGACAAGACCAAGAGGATGAATATGGGAGAAGTATTATTGGAGGAATTTGAAGAATATTACAACAATAAAATCGATTTAAAATATTCTAAGATTAAAAAAGCTGTAAAAAAGCTCATGATCGATATTGAAACGAACTTGGTCGAAATTAAAAATAGCGTCGACCGTTTTCAAGAGGCTGCTGGGGATATCGGAGAAAAGGCCACGCGATCTCTGAATTTCTTCACGGATAGGATTAACAAGCAGCTCGACGAGATAGAAATTCCCGATGATAATCAAATTACTCATGAAAACCTCACAAAATTATCAAACGAGGTAAAAAAACTATTCACGGTAATCAACGAGATCGCGCGAAAAGCACTCCCAAAGTTTCACAAGGAAGTTCAACCTCAGATAAAAGAGCTTAATTACTTAACTCGCAAGCTCCAAAAGCGACTTGCAATATTCAACCAATTTTTGAAGAAAAAATACGGGGACTTGAAAAGCGCAGAAGAGCTCGTAAAAAAAAAACTTCCAAAGTTTTTCACGCTTAAGGATAACATTGAAAATGTAAAAATGGATTTAACCAATTTTGAAAACGAATTCGAAGAGCGTAAAAACACTCAATCAGAGTTAACTGCTGAACTCATGAAACTTGAAAAAAGCGATTTATTTAAAGAACTTGAAAAATTAAGAGACGAATTATTCAAACACAAGATTAAAGTTAACGACGAGCTTGGATTTAAAAAAGCTCTTAAGAAACTGAAAGTTGAACTGGAGAAAAATTCTTCACTCGTCCCTGGACTCGATATTAACTACCTGAAGGAGTTTCTAAAAAATCCCATTCAAACTTTATCGAACGATACTTCAAACATGCAAAATTTTTCGGAACTCATGGTAAAACTGCGACACGCATTGGAAGAGAACAAGCTTAACTTAAAAGCCGATAAAAAGGAAAAAACCATCGAACACATCAACAAGATATTTGATGAAAAACAACTTTACAAGGACATAGATAAGATCAAGGATTTAAAATCTAAAATCGCAGAAATGGAGAAAAAAATTAGCGAAGCGGGTATTTCAAGCAAGTTAGAAGAAGTTAAAAATCAGATTTCTATTAATACCGTAAAACTCGAACACCTTGAAAACGACCTTGAGAAAAAAAACAGCGATTTCACGAGATATCTCAATGTTTTAAAAAAAGAAAGAGAAGACTTCCATGATTTACTGAGTCAAGAAATAGGCGAAGATGTAAGGATAAAAATAGAATTTACATTTTAATCGTACTTTTTAGTGACTTGGAATTTTCGATTATTGCTTCCATTTATTTTTTGTAAGGACGAATTAAGGTTATTTTTTAGAAATAAGTAAGTCTTTTTCTCTTTCAAATTAAACATTTTTAGATATTCATATGCCATCAACAGGTCAGATTCAATATCGACATCAAAACTAGCTCTGAAAGAATCGTAAATCGCCACGTCTTCAATTCCTTTTTTTTTTGCTTCAGTTAACAAGGACTTCAAGGAAGTCGTATTAGGAGAACAAAAAGTAGGTTCTATAATATTCGGAGGGACCCTACCCAAGACAGAGATTCCCATGGATTGAATTGCAGGGCACACGACCATCCTGTTTTTATTCATTAACTTTAGTATATCGTAGAAATTTCTCTTTGAGATTAAAACTAAATCAAGGAAGGCAATGAGAGTGGCGCGTGCGTCTAATTCAGTTATCGCGATTTGGTTCATGGTTTTGATAATTTCGTCGAAGGATCTTTGGTGATTTTTCTTATCTTCTTTAAACCCTACACACCCAAAATTTTCAGCAAGATCAAGTGTTTCTTGATCCTGACCAAAGACAACAATTTCTTTAAATTTATTTACTTCAGTAAGCGTAATAAGCATGTCTTCTAACATTGCAAGCGTTAGATTTATTAAATTTTCACGAGATAAGCAATTTTCTAACCGAGATTTCGATCTCGAGAGTGGTGCCACGGGTATTAATACGATCGTCATTTTTAGAAAATCACTTAAGAAAACAAAGAGAATGCAAAATTGTTAATCTGTATTAATGTGTTTAATATTTGAAGGTTTTTATCAATTGCTTTAAAAAAGAGAAAAACTATTTCATGTTGTTTATGATTTTTATGGCTAATCGTCTAAAAGCCTCATCAACATTCTTGTTTAATTTTGCCGATGTTTCAAAGTATTCAACACCAATACTCTCGACTTTCTTTTTAATCACATCGTCATCAATGACTTTAGGAAGGTCGGATTTGTTTCCAACTATGAGGAAGGGAACGTCACCACTCAATTCTTTTAGTTTAGAAATCCAAAAATCTAGACTTTCGAAAGATTTCTTTGAATCGAGATTGAATACAACAAGGGCTCCAACTGCTTGGAAAAAGTAGTATTCGTTTGCAAATAACTTATCTTTTTGTCCTCCAAGATCCCATAAATATAACTTTAAGCCCTTACCTTTTATAGATTCTTTAAGATCTTGATCCTCTAGCTCGATTTCGTCAATCATGCTATTGAGATCTATTTCTTTAATCAAAAAATTAGCCCCAATCGTTTGAATGTATTCTTCTTCAAATTGATTGTCAACATAACGAGCGAGGAGACTTGTTTTACCCGCTCCTGCCGAGCCGCATAAAATTACCTTACCTCGAAAGCTCATGGTTTCAATTCACCAATTTTTGTCGCTTAATATATAAAAATTATATTTGCTTTAATTATTTTTTTTAATTACCTTAATTTATTATTCAAGTTTCATTTGAGGATTTTTTTACCGTTTTAGTCGTGAGAGCTATTAGCTTGCATTGGGAATTTATAAAATGTCTAAACAAGTGCTCGTATCCAATGACTTGTTTGTCCTTTCCGTGTTCAAGCCATAACCCCGATGTGTATTCTGGTGCCTCTATAATTTGGTCTAAAGTTGTTAACAAAAAGTCGTTATCAGCGATTAACAATCCAAAAGGGATGACCGAAGCTCCTTCTATTGAATGAATTATAATATTTATTTTTAATAATTTCTTGATTTCTTCTTTTAATACATCGTGATACTTCAACGCAATGACTATCTGGATGTTTTCGTTCGAGAATTTTTTGTTCCACAATTCCTTAAATATCCAATCGGAACTACCTTTCGATAATTCTTCCATTAATAGATCTGGAGTAACAACAAAAAAAATTCGTTTTTCAGCATCACTTATTAATTCCTTTATTTTTTTTCTTATTTTCTCTCTTGAGCTAATCGCCCAAACTCTAGGTTCCGATTCTTCATCATCAATTTTTAAATCAGAAATCATTTTTTCTAAGTCCATCGTATCGGATATTTTGCGTTTATAGTCTTCTCGGATTGATTTGAATATCCTTTCGACTGGTATAACTTGGTAATTTGCTCCTCTCTTAACGGGCTCTTTTTGGATGAATCCTTTTTCTATTAGTCGGTTTAAGGAATCATATACTCGAGCACGATCCACGCCAGAGTTACGAGCAATATCTGCGGGGCTTAATATTTTATACTTACATAAAGTTAGCAAAACTTTCGAGTCGTTTTTAGTAAAACCCAATTCTTGAAGAGAGTCTTCTATTTCTGATTCGGTCATCATGCTAATATTTTCGTAAAATTATTTCTGTTAAAAATGAACTAATATGCTAATCTTAAAAATCCTATTTAATTTTTTATTTTCTAAAATAAAATTAATATTTTTGTTCAAGGGTGTTATTAGCATCTTTTGTAGATTTAATAGCAATAGAAGCTTTTGGTGTGGTTTCTAACTGATGATTAGAATTCGTTCTCAACCTTAACGATATAACCAAGATTATGATCAAGGTATCAATTTATCAAGGGATTTCTGACTCAAAATTTTTATTTATTTATTAATAAAACTAAAGGGAACAATTGAAAAAACTAGCGTTCAAGGGAAATAAAAATTATCGCGAAAAATTTTGTCGGTACGATAAAATTATCGAATTCATTTTCACTCAACCAAAAAGCTATCATGAAAATTCCGAAACGGGTCATTCCGAAACATAATATTTATATAATAGAATGGTTAAGTAATAATTAACAACTAATATTAAATTACAAAAAATTTTTAAAAAATTAGTGGAGGAAATTATTATGGCTAAAAAACCAGCAGCAAAACCAAAACCAGCGGCAAAAAAGAAACCAGCAGCACCTAAGGCTAAGAAAGCTGATGCAGGATATATAGCAAAAGCACCTATCCGAAGATTAATGAAGAAAGAGGGCGCTGATTTGGTAGCAGCCGAAGCATTAGACAAATTGATTGCGTTCTTAGAAACTTCTGCATCCAACGCAACAAAAGAAGCAATCAAAATCTGCAAGGCTGACAAGAGAAAAAGAGTCACCGCTCAAGACATTCGAGCAGCTACGAGATAAGTGCTCATTGTCATACAAGTTAAGTTTTTTTTTCTTATTTTTTCATTTTATAATTTTCTACTTCATTTTAGCAAAAAAATCATTGTTCAAGTATTTTTGAATATTGCTACTAATTTTTGTTTTTACATCTTCTAAACCTTCAACCACTACTCTCGTTTTACCCACGATATCAATGAATCCAAGCTCACTACCATATCGAGGGACGATATGAAAATGAATGTGTTCGATACTTCCGCCCGCTTGACGACCTTGGTTCATTCCGATGTTATAACCTTTAGGTTCGTACAGATCGTCAATCATTAACTGCAAACCTTGTATCATCCTTGAAATATGAATTAATTCCTCTCTTGTAAGGTCAATGTATCTTAGCACATGTCGTACAGGTACGACCATAATGTGAGCGGGATTATAAGGATAAAGATTTAAGAGTACAAAAGCTATATTATCTTGATAAACTTTCAAGGAAACGACCCTATCATCGTCGTCCCGGACAGAGCATAAGATACACTCTACCTTCGGCCTGTTTTTACCTTGAGCATATTCAAGTTTTCCAAGCGCTCTTAACCAATTTTCAAACATGATTTTCTATGATCCACTTAGCTATAAAGTGAAAAATCCGTACTAGGTTCAAAATTTTTTGGTTCATAAAAATCGTTTAATTCCATTTTTTCCGAACAATACTCACTTAACAAGATATCTCCATACATTGCACAATTAAACACGCGTCGAATACTTTTATATAACGAATTCTTTGAAATAATACCATCATTTTTCAAGAATATCTGGTCCACGATCTCGTATCTTGCGTTTGGCATGTCAATTCGAAAAAATACATCTTTTTGAACGAAATGTTTTTTTAATTCTAAGAAAAACTGCTTTTCTTCGTCCAAAGATCCCAATAACTTAGCCTGCTCGGAATTAATCTGAGTTCCAATCGATATCATTACACAATCCTTCTTTTTGGGTTGAAATACATGCATCATGTGACCTTTTTCAATTCCAGGAGGGAAGGAAAACATGAAACCAAATTCTAGTTTTTCGTTAGAAATTTCGTTTCTAAGAATTTCCTCCTCATCAAGATATGTTCGGATAAACATTTCAATCGGATTCTTATTTTTCAACATTTTAATCGTTAATATAAACAATATTTGAAATTACTTTATGATTTAGATCACACATTATATTAACTAGACCATAGAATTAATACTTGCCCCGAGGTCTTACTTGAGGCTCAACACCTGCATCTTGCAGTTTTTTTGTGTTTTCTTCGAGTTCTTCTCTTGAGGAACAGAAAATAACCTTTAAATTAGCAACATCAACAAAAAGCGTTCCCACGATACCTAATCCCATGAGCTTGTTGTCCTTTCCTATAAATGTGTTATCAATACCCATCTTTATGGCTTGATTTCCGTCGTCTAATTCTACTAATTGGGGTTGACACGCAGTATAACCAGGACCTATATGCTGGAGCAAGTAATTCATCAAGGCGTAGTCTAATTCATCGTTTATTTCTCCTTTTTGTTGGAGAATCTTTATAACTTTGGGTACAGTGGTGTTAAGAGACATTTTAATTCTTTTCCTTTTTCCACATTTTTATAAAAAATCATTTCCAGTTCTCAATGGTTACCTTATCGACGCTATGTAATGCGCAATTATTCGCTTCTAATGTTTTCGTGATTTCCTCGATTGAAATGTTACCAGAACCTGCAATAATTATGGTAATGGATGTGGTCTTTTGATCGATTTCTTCAACCTTGATTTCAACGGCCTTAACCCCCGTAAGCGCTTCTAAAGTTCTCGCTAATTGGTCTATACTGGGTTGGTGTGGTTTTAGCACATCAAGAGTATATTCAATTTTCATTTTAATCTTATATTGTGCGGTAAAGTGATTTTTTTGATATATCATTAATAGTCATTAAAATATTAAAACATTGTTAATACCAAAGAAGATTTTCGATGGTCTTTATGAGCTCGTTCGGGATCTCGTCCTCATCTATAACGATTTCAGCAATTTCAAGAGTTACTCTACTTGCCAATCGAGAATTAATACCTATAGAATGCGCTCCAATATTTAGAGCTCCTTCTATATCTCTACGGTGATCTCCTATCACCACAACTTGGTTAGGTAAAACTTTTAGATTTTCACATATGAAAGTTAAATGATCGGGATGCGGCTTCGGGTTCTTTATGGTATCTCTACCGGCTATCAGGTCGAAGTATTGTAATAAATTAACCTTTTCGAGAGATAATTGGGCATTTATACTGTGATTATAGGTGTAAATAGCCTGCTTAAGACCCTTTTTTTTATTAAATTCAAGAACTTCTTGAATACCATTAATTGCTGATGCGTTTAGAGCAGCCTCTCTTTCAATGCTCACAACAATATCCTCAATTTCGGCAACAATTTCCTCAATTTTTGATTTTTTAAATCCATTCGATTTAAAAATTTTTCTTGCGCTTTTTACCGTGTCGATGATGTTATTATCTAGTGAAAGTAATTTCTTGGCGATTCCGTTTTGTTCTAATATTTCAAAAGCCTTTTGTCGCGCTTTTATAAAATCGATTTTAAAATGGATGATGGTCCCATCCAAGTCCCAAGCAACGGCCTTTATGATGTTTTTTTCCAATTAAAACACCAAGTCAGTGTATATTGGTCCTTGTGGGGTTAATTCGGACTTCTTAAGCGCCATTTTGCTCATTGTAATAACTCCAAATTCGGTTTCCTTGTATTCTTCAAGCAAGTTTTTAAAAGCATTTAGATTCTTATAGTCGATCTTATCCTTTTTAAGCCTTGCTATGGTAAGATGTGGTTTAAAAGATGCTCTTGTGTCCTTTGGTGTCTTTAGTTCATTGTATAGAGCATCTTCAAGATTTTTTTTAATATCTTGAAGAAATTTAACATCTCCCAAAAGTTTAACCCATATAACGGAGTATTTATTAAATTGTCCAATTCCCTTGAGATGGAATTGAACGGATTTCTTATTGAAAACTTTCTCGTTTACTCTCTCAACGACTTGATATATCAATGGAGCTTCAGATTCAGCAACATTCCCTAAAAATTTGACCGTTAAATGAAGATTTTTAGGTTCGACTACTTTTAATTTTTTTTGGTTTTTTTTCAAGCGATCGGTAACGCTAGAAATGAGTTCGAGAGAATTTTCGTTGTTTAATTCAATTGCGATAAAAGTCCTTATCATTATCATGTATTTTTTAATTTGATTAAAACTATCTAAAAAATAAACATTAAGCTTGAGTAAAATAAGATAGTATTTTTTAAAGCATTTTTCTTGTATGGATTTTAAATCCAGATTTATCGATAGACGAAATTTTGTTGAATCGCTTTATATATAATTATCGAATTAATCCCAAGAGAATTGATACGAGGTAGCTTCGGCACCTTCCCAGGATTTTTTCAAGATAATGTAAGAAACCTTCTTGCTCGTACATAACTCCAAATATCTCTTGGTCCACCCTAACGCAATGTAATAGAAATACTCAAAATCAGGTTCAAAATTAGCGTAGGTTATAATAACGCTATTATCCGATAAAAATTCCGATTTTACGTCACCGAAATTAAAAACTAACCTGTGAAAACGGGCGTATTTATCAACGGCTTTTACAATATCGCCATCGACTATAGATCCTCTATAAATAGAAGTCAGGATAGCTTCACCGTGCTCTTGTCCCCATTTAATTAAAACCTTGGGGTCGCTTTTTCCCTCTATCTTACTCACATGCGTTGCAATTTCTTTATACACTTCAAATGGATACCACACCGAATCGAAAATTCTTTCCTTCAATAGTTTTTGTCCCGACACTGTCAATATTTCTTGATAAATTCCCGACTTGTTTGCTCGAGCAGGCCTTATAAAGCTTTTCATCATGGAACCTTTTACTTGTTTCAAATCTTCGAATACTCCTATTATTTATTCAAAATAATATGAAATTTTTTTAAATTCTAACAAGAAAATGAAAATCTAATTATTTATACTTAGATCTAATATTAAATAAATCGTGTTAGTATCCATAACAATTTCAAAAATAAACTATTTTTCCTGAATTTTAATATCTTTCAATAAAATCGAAATATAGTTTTAAAACATTACCAGGTAAATTGGAACGAGGTGGCATCGGCACCTTCCCATGATTTTTTTACTATCTGGTAGTTAATTTTCTTTCCCATACATAATTCAAGATATTTTAACAACCATCCCAACGCAATGTAATGAAAATATTCCCAATCGGGATCGAAATCGGCATAAGTTACAATAACATCGTTGTCTCCAATGATTTCATATTTTATTGCCCCAAAAGAAAACACTAGCTTGTGAAATCGAGCGTACTTGTTTAAAGCGTCTTTAATGCTTCCTTCCACGATCGCACCTTTATAAATCGAGGTCATGATGATTTCGCCAAATTTTTTGCCCCATTCAATGATGATTTTTGGATTATTTTTTGCCTCGATTTTACATAATGCGTTAAATATATCCTTGTAGGCAGCGTAAGGATACCAAACGGAATCAAAGATCCTTTCCTTCAATATGTTATTCGCGGTTTCGGTAAGAATTTCTTGATATATTCCCGTTTTATTTGCCTTTAATGGTTTTATGGTTATTTTAAGCAAGCTACCCTTAATACGCCTTTCAGTTAATCCCGCTTTCATTTTATTACCATTTTACAAAATATATAATATTATCAAAAAAAAGGTATAAATATGAAAATATAAATCTATTTATAATTTAAGGCAGAGCGTGATAAGATCTTATACAATAAACAATTTTAGTCTAGAATAATCCAATAGTTTAATTTTTAATAATAGCATGAAAATTCTGATTTTCCTCCCTTTCAATAACTATTTTTTGTTTTATCAATTAGAAATATCTATATATTGAAATGTTGTTTTTGAAAATAAAAAATCTCTTTGATTTAAAATGACTCGACCACTCTGGTTCGTAAACCTCCTTAAAAAAACCTTTCCTAATGTAAAGCTTATCGCTAGACTCACTAATTTTCCAATTTTGGGAAAGATCATCGACGAACTTCTTTTCAAGGGGGATGATATCCTCTACTTGCCTTGCGATAAAGTCATTCAAGTGAACAAGAAGATGTCACAACCAGGAGAATTTGTATTACCTTCTCAACTACTTGAACATTTCGTCAAAAAAGCACACTATCACTGGATCATGGATTTTTGCATCTGCCGCTCAAGCATGGGCTGCAATAATTATCCACAAGAGTTAGGATGCTTGTTTCTCGGAAAGGCAACTATAGGAATTAACTCTCAATTAGGAAGAATGGTTTCGAAAGAAGAAGCTTTACAACACCTTCAGAAATGCAAGGAGGCGGGATTAGTACACATGATAGGCAAGAACAGGCTCGATAAACAGTGGTTAGGCGTGAGTCCCGGTGATCAGCTCATGAGTATTTGTAATTGCTGTCCGTGTTGTTGTTTATGGCGAGTCTCCTCGATAATCCATCCGAAAATCGGTAAGAAAATAAAGAAAATGCCTGGTGTGGAAGTATCAGTGGACGAACGTTGCGTTGGATGCGGTATTTGTACTCAAGGGATTTGTTTCGTGAACGCAATCCGTTTGGTGAAGGGAAGGGCCGTAATTGGCGATGAATGCAAGGGATTTGGTCGATGCGTGAGTGCTTGTCCTCAAGGTGCCATTGAATTAACCTTAAACGACCCTAATTATGTGAAAAAATCTATAAAAAGAATGGAAAGGATCGTGGATGTCGAATGAGGTTCTATTTTTCCCAAAAAAGGTTACTTTTCTTCAAGTTATTCACGCGACTGCGCAATTTTAGCGCGGAAGCAGCTTGAACGACTTCTTTTATGCTGTGAAACACGGGAATGTTCGCAATTTCGAGCGATTCAATGATTAACGAGTATTTAGGAACGTAAGGTATAAAACAGATCACGGGTTTTTTTTTAGCCGTGATGATGTTAGCAAGGCGTCTACCTATCTGAAACGAGATGTTAGGAGGATAAGGCAACAACAAGAGCAAAATGCATTCGATCCTTTGAATGTCGGAAAGCACCCTGACTTGGTTCTCTATATCAGTATCCAGAACTGATCCTGTAAGATCGATGGGATTGTTAAAAGACGCAATTTCTTGCGCAATAGGATTCATGTTTTCTTTTAAAAGGTCTTTTTCTTCTTCGGTAAATTCAACTGCATTAAGTCCGTACTTTCCTATCAAGTCGGCACATATAACGCCGTGACCTCCAGATACAGACAAGATTGCCACATTTCCGTAAACAATGGTGTTGTTTCCGAACGGTTTCTTACGCTGCGAAAGAACATCATAAACTTTCAAATAGGTCAAGAGTTCGCTTTCCGATTTAGCTTGTATGACGAAATGTTGTTTCAAAGCGGCCGAAAGTATTTTTAAATTTCCGGCAAGCGATGCAGTATGAGATTGCGTTGCGATCCTTCCCTGCTTGGTCACGCCACCAAAGAATGTAATGACGGTGTCTTCCGCCTTTTTAGCGAGCTTGAGGAACTCGCGAGCTCTCTTATCCTTGAAACCCTCCAAGTAGAACGCAATATTAGATGTCTCGTCGTCGACCGTGCCAAAATATTCCAGCAACATGGTCTCGTCAACGACGGCCCGGTTACCAATAGAGACCGCAGTGGATACTCCGATGTTCCTTTCCTTAAACTTGACGAAGAATTGATCCACTAACACGCCTCCAGATTGGCTAATCAAGGCCACCGAACCCTTGGGAGGGCGCGTGATTCGCTCGGTTGGCAAGAATATCGTATCCATTATAGGGGGTGAGTATATCCCTACACAATTGGGACCAATGACCGCAATATCGTTGTCAAAAGCTATTTTTTGAAGCTGGTCTTGTCTTTTTATTCCTTCGCCTCCAATTTCTGCAAAACCACCACCAATGATGATGCTCGATGGAATGCCAAGATCTGCGCATTGCTTGATGTAATTAATCGTGTCATCAGCACCTACTGCGATGACTAAAACATCAGGGATTTCGGGCAATTCGTCCAATCGAGAATACAATTGAACACCCTCCAATTCACCACCCTCTGGATGAATTCCGTATACTTTAACTTGGAGCTCAAATTCGTTTTTCAACAAGATAATCCTTCCAGGACTGAGGGGATTTTTTTTGCTGATACCCACCACACCCATCGATTTTGGTTTGAATAATTTCTGTAAATCCACTCTTCTACTTCACATCACGAGTTATATTTATTTTAAATAGCTTTCTTAATCAGTTTGAAATTAACTTATTTCATAAGTAAGATGGCTCGTTATTAAAATTAATTCATTTTGTATAAAAAAAAATAGTATTAGTGAAAACTCACTTGAATTTAACTCCACAACAATCGCATAACTCGTCTAATTTATCGATGTAGTTAAGCATCGAGCGGAACCATTTTTCCAACAAGCTCTTGAGTTGTTTTTTAATTAAATCCACATCTCGTGCGTTATAAACATAAACGTAACCTTTCTTCTTACTGGCGATCAATTTCTTTTTTTCTGCGAAGTCTTTCATCGAAAGCAAGTCCCGCTTAATAATGTTCAAATTCGAAAGCGATTGAAGCGCTCGTTGAATGGAACTTCTATCTAATTCGAGTTTTTCAGTGAGTTCAATTGTGCTTGCATCTTCGTTATTGATAATATAGGCAAGTACCTTGGATTCCGTTTGGTTCAAGCCCATAATGCATTTAAACAAGCGAGAACTTGAGAATGTTTCCTTTCTTTCTAAGGCTTCGTCAATGTCCTTGAAGTCGCTTGCAAACTTATCAAGAATTTCCATGTTTTCTCACTTTTTTATAAAATAATAGTTAAAAAATAAATTATTTAGACGATTTGATAATTTCAAGTTTTTGCCTTAACATGTCTTCGCTGAGAGCACCTACCGCTTGAGTTATAACGGAACCATTCCTGACAAAAAGCGTGGTTGGCACGCCAGTTATTTGGTATCGCCTGGCTATCGCCACATTTTCGTCCACATCAACTTTTGCGAATATAAAATCTTTCGAATAATCCGCCGCTACTTTTTCAAATATTGGACCATAAAATCGGCATGGACCACACCAGACGGCAGTGAAATCAATCAATATTGTCTTGTTAGGATTGTCTTTCAATAATTTGGTATATTCATCTTCCGTGTGCAACTTCACAATACCCGTAGGGGCTTTTTTGGTGGATTTAAATAGACTTTCTGCCTTTTTCATCCGTAATGCTTCCAATTCTGGGTCAATTTCTTCCATTTTTAATCACTCCATATAATTTTTAGTCGTGTGAAAATATTTCATAACTTAATTATATGAAGTTTACTTCCCTATAAAAAGGTGATTATTATGCGAAAAAAATCACTACTTATTCTAAGAAAATTGTTGATGTCAAATTTTGGTCCTTATTAATTTACATATTCATAAGGGCTCTAATTATATAACCAAAATCAGGAATCTTTCACAGGTAAGATATCTTTAACAAAATTTTTAGAAGATGTCCTCGATTAAAATATGGCAAAGAAAGACAATGATAATTAAGTAAACCATAAAAAAACGATAAGATAAGACTCTAATATTAGAATTAAAACACAGGAGGAAAATTTTATTTTATCTCCTGTTTTTTATTTTTTTTTGGTGGGTAGACTTCGAACCTTTATTGAGTTAACACCTTAAAATTGCAAGGATTAAAAAAGGTAAAAAAGAAATAAATTTTCGAGGATGATTATTTCGACAATCGGGCCATTTTATGTTGTGCTGGAGGGAATTTGGGCTCAGAAATCGTATCCACAGCGCTTGCAAACTCTTTTCTTCGCATACATGGGAATATGCCCGACATAACTTAGCACTTTTGACTTGTCCTCTTCCACTCGTATGTCTTGTCCTACAGCACCGCACATTGGACATGTAATTCGTTCTTCTGCGAAAAACCCTCCAGATCCAATTTCGGGAGGACGCATTTCGCTCAGTTCTGATTCGAGATCTTCCATGGTTTTTGCTTGCTCGTCAAGAAGAGCCTCTTTTTCGGAGAGTGTATTATTAAGCTCAACGATTTGATTGTTTAAATCTACAATCTGATCGTTTAACAAAGACTTTTCTTCTTGTTCTCTATTTATTTGATCGTTCAAGCTAGCGATTTTGGATTCGAGATCCTGAATCGTTGCAGTTTTATCCCCTATTTCACTTTCGAATCCTGCTATTTGGGAATTTTTTTCGCCAATTTGACCATCCTTTGATTGAATATCGGATTTTAGCGAGTTAATTTCTTCTTCCTTTGTCTTTATAGAGTCTTCGAGTTCATTGATTTTCGCGTTAAGTCCTTCCACGGTTTGATTCGCTTTCTCGATTTCTCCTTCTTTTGTTTTAACTGTTTCTTCAAGTTCTCCAATCTTGGAATTGGCAGCGGCTATATCGGACTTCAAACTCGCAATTTCGGTGTTTAAAGACTCAATTTCCATGTTTTTTTCGCCCTCTTTTGCGGCGGCGTTTGAGGATGTTTCTTCTAATTTCTTTTTAGTTTGCTCGTGCCCCGATTTCTCGTTTTCGAGAGATTTCTTGGTTCCCTCGAGTTCTTTAGTAGTTGATGCAAGTGTGTCTTCCGTTTCAACCAATTTTTTTTTTAAATCGGACAGTTGCTTTTCTAAATCGTTAACTTTTGCTCGCAAGTCGAGTAGAAATTTTCCTTCCACGGATATTTTCTTTTCAGGCTTATCTTCTGCTTTTGACCAATCAATTGACATGCTTGTCACCTAAAAGTGAGTAATTTCTCAATGTTATGATAATAAGAAATGAATGTTTTTTTTATTTTGTTATTTATATGATATATTATAACATGTTCTTTTATATTTATGCAATAAATAAAACCTCGCAAAACGCAGTCACGCATGGTTATAAAGCCGTTCCCTGCTAAAAATAAATAATTGGGGTTCGTGAAACGAAATGCAATCGATTGATAAAACAGAGCAACCAGAATTCCTTTCTACTTCAGGAGCGTATAAAATACCCTTTACTTTTGTGGTTCTTTTGCAACTCCTGTTCGGTGGATTAGTATTAATAGCAATTAATTTGTGGTTTTTCAATCATATTTACATATTATTAACGGGAAATGCTTTTTATTCGTTCGAACGCACCGCTTATTGGTGGGAATGGTTATTGTTTCCTTTAAATGTGTACGGGAATTTCTATTTATTCTCATTTTCAATCATTGCGTTTTCAGCCTTAATAAACACGGTTTTAAACAAATTATCCCCCCCCCAGGAAGGTGTCTTTGAAAGAGGAAGCAAGGATTGGAAATACGCGCATAGAAGATTTTGGACCGCTTATTTTCCAATCTGGTTAGTAAGAGCGCTTCCATTACCTTGGTTGGATATCGCCGCGTATAAATTCTTTGGAGTACGCATTGGGAGAGCGGTGGTAGCCTACGAGGGCTATATCGATCCTCTATTTGTAGAAATTGGCGATCAGACCATGACTTCGCTTCACATTTGTATTTTTTCTCACCTTATTTATCACGACAAGATGATCATTAAAAAAGTTAAAGTAGGTGAGAATTGCATTGTAGGACCCCATTCAATCTTGTTCCCGGGAACTATAATGAAAGATAACGCCATTATTGGAGCAAATAGTTATACAAAGATTGATCAAGTATTGGAAGGGAATCTCATCCACATAGGAAAACCAGCTACCACCCAACTTAGCATTCAATCGAGTGAAAGCACCAGAAAGAAATTAGTTGGAACTCGATCAAAATTATCCTCCCTTGGAAACAATAAAGACGACAAAAAAGAGGTTTAAAGAAATGTTTCAGCCCGCAAGCTTGAAAGGCGAGTCTCCCGTTCCCATTGACGAAAGAATTAGAAAAAAATACATTTTTCTTTATTTCATTATCATCATCTTAAGTTTCATACCTTGTAGCCTGTTTGAATACATCTATTTTCTCTTTTTATTTAGCGAACAATTAATTTGGTTATTTTTTTTATTGTTTCCTTTTAATATCGTCGTCCTTATTTATGCGCTTCAGTTCAGCGCTACACTCGTGTCAGCACTCTTTCTTATCGTTATTAATACAATTTTCCGACCGAAAGAAGGCGTATTTCATCGAGATCCTAAGGATAAGAATTATCTATTTTGGAACTTGAGAAATCTCGTGAAAAAATGGCCACTTTATGTCATGGCATCAAATCCTTTTCCTTGGTTAAAGCATCGCGCAACTCTAAGATTTTTTGGGGTTAAAATTGGTAAACATTGCATGTGTGACAATTGCTGGATATCGTCAGAATTTGTTTCGATAGGCAAGAATTGTATCATAGGAGTTAGCAGTGTCATAGTTAGTTTTGGCGTGGAAGCAGAAACTTTTTTACTGAAGAAAATAATAATTGAAGATAATGTTGCTTTAGGTGCAAAATCCGTAATATTACCGGGAACAACCATAAAGCACGACGCCAAGCTTTCAGCCTATTCTAGCACGGACTACGAGGATGTTTTGGAAGAAAACTTGGTATACAATGGAACACCCGCAAGTATAAAAGAAGAAGATAAAATAAATTGATTGATACATCAGTAAAAATAGATAAAAAGATCGAAAAATCGAAAAGATTTGTAATTGTATCCGATACCCATATCACGCCATCTGGCACAGAGTTTAACGAAAAAGTATTCAATAAAGGAATTCAAAGGATTAACGCCATAAAAGACGTAACCCTTTACTTACATTTAGGAGATGTCACGCAATCAGGAACCTTACTCGATTACGATTTCGCCTATGAACAAAGTCAAAAGTTTAAACCAGCGAGTGTTGCCCCTATAGAGTATTTAATAGGAAATCACGACGCATTAAACGTGGGATACCTGTTATTCGAGGAAATATTTGGAAAAAGGCATTTTGAGTACGAAGATTCTCAGATATATGTGATAGGCATTGACAGCACTAAGCCAGATTTGGGAGGTGGCATCATTCACCACGCAACCATTGAAGCCGTAAAAAAAAGGCTTGCACAACCCGAAAGGCAAGATAAACTCAAGATCGTATGTTTTCATCACCAACTCATCCCAATACCAAAGACCGGTAAGGAGCGGTCAGCTATAGACGATTCAGGTAACATGCTCAAGATGTTGCTTGATCAAAAAGCAGATTTGATTTTAAACGGTCATCGCCACATTTCTAACCTATATACATTGAGTAGCTGCGATAAAGACATGTATGTCTTTAATGCAGGTACCTTTTGTTGCAATAAAACCAGATATCGCGAGTTATTCACCTACTCTGTAATTGATATTTTAGACAACAAGCTCAATTTTAAAATCATTCCCGTATTAGAACCCGAGTTTAAAAAGGAAATTCATAGAAAAATCTACTATTACAAGCCAAGAGAAGTTGATAAAAACGAAAAACCCTATTGTAAATTCGTTCAAATGTCGCATTCATTGATTTCTGAAAACGAGGAGGATAAGAAAACTAATCTAGACATTGCTATTGAAAAAATAAACGAAATTGAAGGCTTAGATTTAGTTGTACATTGTGGTAACTTGACTAATAATAGTTACGATACCGAATTTAAGATTGCTAGAGATAAATTAAACGCTTTAAATCATCCCTACTTAGTAGTACCAGGATTTACGGATTCAAAGCCACCTGCATGGTCTTTATGGGACAAGTATTTCGGCCCCTTGAATCCTCTGTTCGAAAACGAAAAGATTTATTTCCAAGGATTTGACTCCACGACTCCCGATTCTAACATTGGATTCATTGGAAGAAAAAAATTATCGCGCTTTTTGAACTGCGTCTTAAACTTGAGTCACCAAAAGATTTTTGGGGCTTGTTGCTTTCACAACCTGATTCCGACTCCTTTAAGCGTGTGGAGGACCGAATTAATGGATTCTGGAGATGCCTTGTCCCAGTTTTCTCGATCTCAGATATCCCTCGTTTTTAACAGTACGCCAAGCATTTCCTTTAACGTAAAGATAGAAAACACCATTTTTTCTAACGGGGGAAGCCTTGATGGAGGCCGATTTGAACCTTCGTTCTTAGAAATTTCAATATATAACGACGGTCTCACTGTAATATCTGAAAATTCGTTGCGATCTGACAAGAAAAAAACCATCGGAAAGTATACAATTGAAATATTAAAGTGAACTTTTTTTTCAAGCTAGCCTTATGAATAATAAAAAGTAACATTCTCGAATTGATCTAATGAAGAACGCTATATTTCTTCCCGACTACAACATGATTCTCATCAGATACAACGAAATTTGGTTAAAATCAAGTAAAGTAAAGATGAGAATGTTAAATACTCTCATGAAAAACATCAAGAACATGCTCACGCATGCGAAAATCCCGTTTCATAAATATCAACTAAGTAAAGATACATCTAGGATCTTTTTTTTTTTCAAGAATCAGGACATTCCTAAAGCCGTTACTGTTTTAAAAAAAGTAGTGGGCATTTACTCCTTCAGTCCTGCATTAAGAACCTCGAGTTCCATGAAAAACATCTCAGAAAAATCCGTCCACGTTGCTCGTCAAATTATTAATAAAGGTGACAATTTTGCCTTAAACATCAAGCGTTCTGGAAATCACGATTATAGCTCGAAAGATGTTGCGATGGAAGTTGGAAAAGACATAGTAGAAAATTTTAAGTCTTCGGGATTTGATCTCAGAGTTAACCTCTCGAATCCAGACAAGACTATTTTCGTTGAAATTAGGGAAGATTTTTCATACGTGTTTACGGACGTGTTTAAAAGCGATTGGGGGGGACTTCCTATTGAGACTAGTAAAAAGATTGCGGTCATGGATGTTGGAAGGCCAGGGGACTTGCTAGCGGGATTCTTGCTTTTAAGAAGAGGCTCGACCATTTTTCCTATTTTATTTGACATGATGGAGGAAGACGCTGATTTCTATAAATGGAAAACTAATTGGTCCGTAGTTAATAATTTCACGCCTTTCTCCACTTTATCTCTGTGGAGAGTTAAGTTTAAAAAAGCCTTGAAATTTATAAAAGATTGCGTTGCGGAAAGAAATGTGTGCGGTGCTTGTAGGATGCTCCGATTTGCCACGATAGCTAGTGTCCTTAATATGGAGGAAGAAAAGAGTCTGAACGATGTGAGGGCTTTAACGGATGGTTTTGACCTAAATAAATCCCCACCTTGTCCTGATCAAATAGATTTATTATCTCTTTCGCTTAGTCCATTTTTTTCTGAACGACCGATTTTTACCCCTAACATAGGTTTGGACGAGGAAACCATCAAAACTTACATTTTAAAAATCAATAAAAACATGCATGAGTTGGATTATTGCCCTTTAAAACCCCAAAATCAAGAATTTAACCCCGATGCTCTTGAAGAATTTCGGATATCTTCTGATTTTAATAGTTGCGTTCAAGAATTGATGAGGAATGTTGAGAAGATATTTATAAAATGATAAAAGCTCTTAACATAGGATCTTTATGGTAAAAATAGAATTAAACTTGCTCAACATTTTCCAGCTCAAGGTTGGGAAAAGAGCAATAATTTACGAGGGAGACACCGTACAAGACGTGATCAGTAAATTTTTGAATCAATACGGAGAACATCTCGACGCCCAGATATTGAGCAATGATAAAAAAAGGCTTGGCAAACAAATGGTAATAATCCTTAACGGGCGTAATATAGACCACCTTCAAGGATACGATACTAGATTAAAAGTGGGGGATATGCTCTACATTTCTGCACAATTAGCTGGGGGATAGCGATCTCTCGATCTTAATTCTAACTTGGATTGCATGAAATAATTTATAAATGTCCAATATTATAATATTTTTAATAATTTCATATTAGTTTGTAATATTATGGAATGAAACATCATGACGAGTAAAATCATATTTCTTGGATTAGACAACGCCGGTAAAACAAGCATTATCACCGCTATTTCAAAACGTTTTGGATTCGAAGAGGAAGTCATGAATTTAATCCCCACGAGAAGGATCGATAGGGACACATTTTCTTTCTTGGGCTTGGAATTCTTGCGTTTTGACATGGGCGGGCAAGAACAATACAGGGACGATTACTTGAAAAATCCTTCCAAGTATTTCACGGGAACGGATTTGATATTTTACGTCATTGACGCCCAAGATTACGACAGGTACATAGAATCTATTGATTATCTTGACCAAGTTTTGCTTTTCTTCAAAGAAGCCCAAGAAAACCCTCCAGTCGCAATTTTATTTCATAAGTTCGACCCCCAACTCACGAACGAAAAAGAGATCAACCAAAAGATCCTCACTCTCAAGCAAGCACTCACCAAATATTCCCGAGAATTTGATATCTTTTTCTTTGAAACGAGTATTTACGATATCAAAACCATCATGGACAGTTTCTCTAGCGGTTTATCGCTTTTGTTCGATAAAATGGAGATGGTCTCGCACCTTTTTTCAGAAATCAGCAAGAATTACAACGCTCTTTTGATTTCGCTCTTTGATTCAAAGGGAATAACGATTGGCGAGTATTATAGGCCCCATCTACATTTAAACGAGAAATTGAAGATATACGATCTTTACATCGAAGCACAACGGAGAATTATCGAAGAAAACCGGGACATGTACGAGTTTTCCGACAAATTCGACAATGGAAACCGTTTTTCAGGCGTCGTTGAGGCCTTAACCTTTGGAAACATGCATTTTTACTTGCTCTTCATCATCGAGGAGGACGAATCAGATCTAGGAAAAACCATTACCATACTTGATAAGATCGAAGCAGCCAAGCCTCAAATGGAGAATATAATTCTGCAAATTATTCAATAGTATATGCAATTATCCTTCCTTTTTTCATTGTATCAACTATTCTCTTTTCATTTTATAATAATCAAGAGATTTTAATGCCTTAACTGTGCGAAATTATTTATTAAACAAGCGCAGATGGAGGGATTTGAACCCCCGCGCGCTTACGCGCACCAGCTTGCTCGAATAACAGAAAGAGTTCTCGAGGCTGGCGTCTTACCACTAGGCTACATCTGCAAAAAATAGAAATAATAATTCCTTGTTAAGTTAAATTTAGCATGAAAAATTTAAATTGTTTTCTTTTCGTGATTATACTTTCGAAAAGTGGTTTCCCTTTATTTCGTTTGAAGGAAACGCTTAAGTTGGCACATATATTTTGATTTTCAGCGAGGGATCCAATAATTTAATCGATCCTTCGTCTAAATATTGTTTTAACAACAAGTTTATCGCAGACACTCGAATTTCGTACTTGAGTGCGATATCCGTGGCGAGAATCGCTTTCTTTTTCAAGATAAACTCTTTTATGTCTTTTTCAAGCGATTTTGGAATGAACGCGTCCCGTTCGACGATGTCAATCTTTTTCGCCCTTCCGTACTTCTTCTTCAGATTAACAGATGCCTTCCTGACTAATAATTTCTCTTCCTTTTCGGACAACACTAACCACGACTTTCGAGCGTTTTTTTTTGAAAACTAATAAGGTTTGAATTTATAAATAAACGAAATTTAATAAAATTTGTGGTTTGAAGAAGAAGGAACCTTCAAATTTCGGAATTCTATATTTTAATATTAAATCTATATGTGGTTAATAAGAAGTGGACGACGATTATCTTTTTAATGTGAAAAAAAAGCGCCCTGAAGATTCGTACGAGCATGTTTCCGATTATTTCAAGGGAGAAACACTTACGCAATATGCTAACTCAAAAAGCGTCATGCGAACGCAAGAAAAAATTACAATTAGGGCCCTTGAACTTCTAGATTTGAAGCAGAAGCGCGCATTCATTCTAGATGCTGGTTGTGGTCCTGGTTTTGTGGGCATGTATCTTAAAGAAATAGGATTCAATGTTGTAGCAATTGACCTCTTATCGGATTTTTTGACTTATTATAACATTAGCGAGCTTAATCCCGTCCAAGCCGACATGTGTTTTCCTCCTTTTAGAGAAGCCAGCTTCGATGCTATAATTTCAATTTCAGCGCTACAGTGGATTTTTAGTGATCTATCCAATCCAAATACGCAGCATTCCATGAAATATTTAATATCTGCTTTTTATAGAATTCTTAAACCAAATTCTAAAATCGTTTTTCAATTTTATCCCAAAAGTAATAATTTTTTAGACGAACTTGGTCGTATTATTAAACAGGAATCGAGTTTCAATGGTACTTATGTGATTGATAATCCTGAAAATCCTAAAAAGCGTAAAATCTATCTTTTTTTAGAAAAAACCGAATAAAAATTCCATATTTATCAATTTTTTAGATTATATTGGGAATCTATCGTTATTACATAAGTTATGTTCAAAAGTTTTATATATTGATTGCAACATTATAAAATAAATGTTTTTTAAAAACAATCTAAAAAAAAAACAATCTAAACCTAAAATGTGATACCATGAAATATAAAAATATGAAATTAAATTCAACGATTCTAATTGGTTTAATCCTTATTAGTTCATTGCTTTCGATTTCCATGCCTACAAATTTTAATAATAAAGAAAATGAAATAAAAGACGAAGATCAATTCATTGAAGATATTTTAAACACAAACGCCATTGGAGAAGATCCGTGGTGGAATAGTTCTTTTCAATGGAGAAAATGCTTATCAATAACTAATCCAGGAACATATAACTTAATAGATAATTGGGTATATTTAACAATCGATCTTTCGGATTCAGATTATGTTGGAAGAATCCAATCCAATGGAATGGACTTGAGAATTGTAGAAAATGGAGTAGTTAGAGATTATTGGGTAGAAGTGAACCACCCTTCGAGTGGAATGTTAACCATTTGGTTTGAAGCGAATTCTACTGCGGGAGAAACAGATTACGACACGTACATGTATTTCGGAAACAATACGATTACGTCCAGAGGCTCAACTCATGTCTCTGAAAATCCAGGAGGTCTCATGTGGTTGAAGTTTGACGAAAGCTCCGGGACGACCGCTTCTGATTATATGGGAAATTATGATGCCACTCTCGTAGGTTCTCCCGTATTTGTCACGGACGCCGCTCAAGGGAGTCACTCGTTAGATTTTGATGGAACGGGCGATTACGGATACATTAGCAAGAGTTATAACGCCGCAAACGCCGTTCCCGAAATGACGGCTTGCGTCTGGTTTAAGACTTCATTTACTGCCCCCCCATCTAGCACTACTTACGATAGTAGCAATTGGGCCTTCCTCGATTTTGATAGATCAGAATATTGGAATTTTTACATTCGGGGAGACAATGGGAAAATAAGTTATTCAACGACATCAACATCCGGAGGGACGGACGATTTTGATAGCAACACGGATTCTTTAAACGACGGTGCTTGGCATTTTGCCTGCGTGGTCTACGACGGTAGTGATAAAATAATATATATCGGCGGCAACGAGGACGCTCGATTGCCGGCCAGTTCCGCACACAACGGCTATGGTCTCGGTACGGGAACTCTAAGGTATGGAATCATAGGAGACGGTTCTGAGGCAGATGCCTATCCACCAACGGCGACAAGCGAACGGAACGATATTTATTACGACGGTCAAATGGACGACCTGCGCTATTGGGAACGAGCACTTTCGCCAGGAGAAATTGATTGGTTAGCCAATTATTACGACATGTCAATCACACCTTTATCCTTAACTGAAAAATCCGCCACCGTTACTGTTGTCGTGAAAGATATTGACGGCAGGCGAGTTCCTGGAGCAGAAGTTCAGCTCTGGAACGGTTCAGAAGTCGTGAACGTCTCCGGATTTACCTCGTTAACGACTGATTCGAACGGAGAAGTCGAATTCTCGGGTGTTTCCTTTGGATCTTATAACATGACAGTAAATTACACGATCTCGTACGACTCAACGGTTTGGGAAGAAATCGTTTACGATAGTAGGACGATAACGGGAGGAGAATTCAGCTTTGTGGGATTAATCGTAACTGAAACAATACACGCTAATTTATGGACGATCGATTTTGATATCAACGACTTGGACGGCGATCCCTTGTACTTGGGATACATTGTCGTTAATTCAAGCGATGTAGTAATGGCAAACCTCACGCTCAACTCGGCGGGAACGGCGCAATTCCGTTGGTTGTACAATTCGGAGGGATATAACTACAGCATATATTACTTCAATCGGGACATTGCGATCCAGCCGAGCACTGGAACCTTGATAAAGTGGGGAACTGCAACTTATGGTACGATATCTGAAATTTATGATGTTATATCAAATGCAGTATCTCCGTATCCAGAAACTTATGTAGTTGATAAGACAAATTTCGTACCAGGATCTAGTTTAGGAGTTTCTGGAGCTCAGAAAGCCGTAGAGATCCACCTAAATTGCGAAAATATGAACGATAACATCACAAGAATATCAACAGCATATTACCAACCTTCTGTAAACCCAAAAGATATTATTGATGAATTTCCTGAGGCTACTTCTGCTTCAATCGAATATCTTCCATTAGACGATGGAGTTTCTGTTTATGGTTTTCAATTCATAGTTTCTGGAGAAAATTTAACTACTTGCACGGGGACCATCACGCTCAATATAACATACACACACATGGAACAAGTTACCGTAAACCTCACGAAACTTACAATTACGGTCATTGATAATGTATATTGGGATGCCATTCCTGGCATGGACATTCGCGTGGAAATTAACGGCACCACGGATGTAGTGGTCGACAAAGGTTTATCTTACGGATTGGAAACCGATTCAGACGGCGTTGCTCGGGGTAAGATAAACGCAAACACGGTGTTCTGGTACAAGCAAGGTATTTATAATATATCAGTATGGCCAATACCCTCTTTGATGTATCAAGTACTTGTCAACGACACATCAGATCCCAGCCAGATACCCCCTGGAGATCCACAATTAAACGGATATGAATTTAATCTAACATCAGCTTCGTGGATAATTCTAGAAGCGAAAATTGATTCTGCCAATGATCAAACCCTATTCGAAGACTATACGGTTTATCGAGAATCCAACCCAGATGTGGAAATATCAAATGTTACTTGGGGAGAAAACTTCACGGTATTTGCCAATTTGACTTATACCAACGATGGGGGCAACTCGTGGAATCCTGATGATAATGTTAACACGATAATTTATTGCACGGTAAAAAGCACGCTTGCTGGAAATCCAGTGTTATTCGTTAGAATAATGTCGTTTGATGGAGATGGTGGGTATAGTATAGAGTTTAATTCGAGTATTTTATCTGCAGGAACATCGAGTAAATCGTATATCTTTGAACTAACAGGTAAAAAAGTGAATTATCGAAGACCCGATCCCGTTTCGTTTAGTTTAACCATCCTCACGCTCTCCACGGGATTAACATTGCACGAATACGACCCTAGCGACTCCACGCCCGACGAATTGCCAAAAAAACCAACGAATCAGAAATATTACACCTCGGTCTATTACGGGAGAACGCTAAACATTACCATGAGGTATTTTGACTCGAGTTCCAGTTCAACTTTAACTCCAGACACATATACATATTATTGGGAAGACGATTCGGGAATTATGTCCGGTTCACTCGTTCAAGACCATGCTCATTCAGGGTATTGGGTTCTCTCTTTTGATAGCTCTCTATCAAGTATATCTAAAGAATATTCTGTTCGAGTAACCATTGGACTCCAAAATCATACCAGAAAAACTAATTACGAGTTTTTCATTACGGTAAATCAAAAACACACGACACTTAACGGTTCTGCCACTCCAATCTACACTTTAAGAGAAGATGTTTGGGTAAGAGACGATAAAATAATTTACTTTGAATACAACGATTCTGACGACGATCAAAGGCTTGGATCGTTAAACACGAATACTGTATATTGGTACAAGCAAGGCGAAAATGGTACCGACACGGTATTTCCTTCAACCGTCTTGGTTGAAACGACAGACAAATTACACGCGCTCGATTTAAGCACGGGAGATCTATCGGTTGGGGTGTACATAATTCAGATAACGATCAGCAAGAATCAATACGAATACAAGTCTATCGCCCTGACATTATACATTAACAAAAGACCAATTCATACGGGTTACGAAGATATCTTCAAAACGATAGATCAAGGAGCATCCTTTAGGATAACATTAAATTTAACAGATACATCAAATAATTCCGTTCCAATTACAAATGCAATGATATACATTACAGGGTCCTTTGGGAATTTGAGCTTCACGGAAACCCAAACGCCCGGTATATATTACCTTGACTTTCCAACATCGAGATACGACACTTTCTTCCAACCCATAACCATTAGGGGTACGATATACATGGAAAAAGAACTTCACGAAACTACAGAGATTAGCGTTGTATTGACAATCGAAATGCCTAAAGTTGGTGGCATTCCTACATTCTATCTCATCATGATAATAGGGGCCGTGGTTGCGGTTGCAGGAAGCTTGGGAGCTTATAGATGGGTTCAATTATCGAGAATTCCAAAATTTGTCAAGAAAAACAAGGTGCTCCGAAAGACTATCAATAACAAGGGAACGATCTCGGAATCTGACATGTATCCTCCGAAAGAGCAAGCGATAGCGAAACTCTTGGGAAACCGATGGGACAAAATTGGCATCTCTCTTGAAGATGTGCTGGGAGTTGGACGGCAGAAAGGCAAGAAATTGCTCAATAAAGCGGAGGATTCCACTACAGACAAGGATGGAGGTGAGTCGTAATGCCAGTGGGACTAGTTGTAATGAAATGGGACGAACGGGTTGGAACCGAAATCACCGCGAAATATCCAGACGAGATTAATGTCACGGATAAAACGCTCATGCAAGTATACAGCACGCACGAATATAGCGGCGAGTCGGGCATGATCAGCCTTATGGTAGGATCCTTGAACATCGCATCCTATTACACGGGACCAGATAAGGGATATTATATCCTCCTGCTTCTAAACCTGGACGACGACCCGGACGCTTACGAAGGCGGACTTGCAGACGCCTCGAGAGTCATCCTTCAATACATTGACAACGACACGATCGAGGACCAAATAGCGAACCTGTTCCGCCGCATATCGGTGTATCCCACGCTGAACAACGAGCAACAGCTCGCCATCACCTACCAAGACGAAATCAAGCGCATGATCGTCAATCGTCTCAGGGAAGAAGGCGTGGTCACCAAATCTGAACTGATGGTCTGGTTAAAAGACAAGTACAAGGCGGGATTCGTCGATTTGGACGCAATCTTGATCGAACTCATCAAGCGAGAGATAATAAAAGAGGCTTCGGTAAAAGGCATGCCTTCCGAATTAATCTTTCTCACGAACGATGTGGTAACCATCAGAACGCCACCTCTAAGCTTGATAGAAGCTCCTGCCGAGAAAGGATTACCAACTGCGCTTGCGGACGATTACATGACAGAAGTGAAAAAGTTCTTTCAATCGTATCGTCCGTCCGAAGAAGATAGCTTGAAGATGATCGAAATCTTGAACGACCCGCAAGTATACGAGACCATGAGATTGCTCAGGACCGCGATCGTCACGAAAAGTGATCTCGAAAAACTCAAGAAGAAAGGAGTGGACGACGTGGACGATGTCCTCAAAAAACTTTGGGACGCGAAAACGATCCAAGTATTTCGGGACGACAAGAACAACGAGTATTACGCCCTGTTAAGCGATTTCTACCTCAACCTCATCTTTCCGAAGTATATGTTCAGCGTTATAAAGAAGGACTACGAGCAAAAATCGAAGTCCAACCAAGTTCTCGTGGAGTACCTTAAAGTGCTCGAAGACGCCTACCTCACTAAGAAAGCGGGTAAGAAGAAAGCAGTGAAAAGGAAATTACCAACCATTCGATTGAAGCTAAAGAAATAATATTCATTTTTTTAAATTTTTTTATACCTTTTTTTTAATATTTTAAAGTCATATTCCAGTAGTTTAAAAAAAAATTCGATTATTTGTTGTTTTAACTAAGAAGGGATATTTTTCGGGATCTATATCTTGTGCCACTTGATTTCCTTGCAAATCTAAACATTTGAGATTCGTTAAAGATTTTAAATGTTCTATTTCATTAGAATCTGATATAGAATTATTGGATAAGTTGATATTCTTAAGGGAGGGGATCAGATTAATGAGGTCAAGGTTTGAAATATGATTGTTCGATAAATCGAGATATTCAAGGGAACGAAATGCAAGTATTTCCGAAATTTCGGATAAATCTTGAATGTTATTTCTAAATTCCGCCTTCCATCCCCTTACTTCGAACTCAATATCTGATAAATCTAGTTCGAGGAGGCGAGCATTTTTTAATTCGTAGTGAACGCTGAAAAAGCGTTTTTTAAGAGAATCCAACGCCTTGTAATTTAAAAATATATCAGCTAGTTCTCCAGTGGTAAAATTCTCAATTCTTTGCGATCTCATCATCGATTTTAATTGATTCTTGAATAAATTACGAGAGGTGGTGCTTTTTCCTTTAAATAGCTTGATTTTAAGGATTTTTTTTATTTCTTGAACTAAAAGTTTTTTAGCAATCTCTTCTCCAATCAATTGCATGATATCGACGATTAATATTAAGCAAGGAATGTTATTTTCGTGCTCTAATGCCCACTTAATTAGAGGAAGAGATTTCTGAACGAAACATTCTTTCATGATTTTCAACACGCATTCTCGAAGTTTATGGTTGTTTTCTGACACATAAGTATTTTCAAGGAATTTAAAAGAAATATTACCTCGATTTCCAATTTTTTTCAAGAATTGAAGGCTTTCAAGCCTAATCGCGTCGTTTTCTCCTTGTTCAACCAAGGAAACGAGCAAATTAACTGCCGAAGCGGGTGTAATATTATTATTGCTAAAGTCACTATATATTGTTCCAGGGGAATATACCATTAATAAATAAATAACGCACTTATCTGATATTTTTATCGTTTATAAAATAAATAAACTAAAGAAATTGATATTGAGTAATTACCTCGATATCTCCAAAGACGCCATCTTCCAAAATATTTACTATTTCGTTACCACTCAGGTTTAAAGATCTTAATCCCTTGATTCTTGTTAAATAATTAACGCTATCAATATGTTCTATTTTATTGTTAGCTAAATTGAGTTTAATCAATTTTGGAAGGCATTCCAAACCCTTAAGATCAGTTAATCGGTTATTTGATAAATTCAGGGATTTTAATTGTTTCAGGTTAGACAATCCCGTAATATCTGAAATACTTTCAACAAAGTTGGGGTCTTGATGCATCCAAAGGTTCATATTCCACCCAATTTCCGAAAGATCCAATTCCGTGACAAGAGCGTTTTCCAATTCGTATCGAACAATCGAAAATTTGTTAATTAGTGCTTCAATCGTCATGTAATTTATGAGGATTTCTGATAGCGCTTTAGAAGTTATGTTATTAGAATTGTATTCACGAACTACTTTTTTTATGGCTTTTTGATAACCTAGAAACTGATTTTGTAATTCAGTATCAGTATATATTTTTTCGCTTGATAGCGCTAAAGCGTTAATAATCGCCTTTTTTGCACTGTCATGGTTTATCTCGGACATTAATAGAATTAGGTTAATTAATAAATCGTAATCTGTTTCATTGGAGAGCGCCCAATTGATTAAATTAACCGCTTGAAAGGAAAAAATCGATTTTAAAGCGTTTGCAGAAGCAATTCTCACATTTATATTACTATCGGAGAGCATTAAATTCTCAAGAGTAAAAAAAGCTTTTTTATCGTCTCTCAATGCTATTTTTTCCATGATTTTAACGCATTTTACTCTAATTTCTTGAACGAGACTATTTTCTATCAAAGATTCAAGCAAGTTAAGAACTGTATTTCTGTCTAGTCGTCCATCTTGATATTCGCGATATAAAGAGTCGGGATCGAAATTTGTCATTACTTTTATTTTATGTTAGCATTGCTTAAAAATATCACAAATTGGCGAAAGGAAAGGCTTTCTTCGCAATACTTCGAAGTTCATTGTATTCCTCGTGTTCCAATACATAATCTTTCGAAAATAATTCCTTGATCTCTTCGTCATCAAAAATGTTTCTCCCTTATAATTTAATGATTTAGTATATTTAGATCTTTAATATAAATATGTTTGGTAGAAAAGTGGAATTATTCTAAAATAATTTAAAAAAATTCTCTAGATTCCTTGAACTTTTTAGCCATTGTCGTCTTGAGTTGGTTAAAGGGTTTTAAATTACCCGAGAACGGATGTTTGATAGCACTTTTAAGTAAAGGCTCCAATTGAGCTTCCATCTTTTCTAACTTGCCCAAGTTTCCTTCTGAAAGTAAGGAGGCATAATAGTCGTTTTGTAGTTTTTTAAAGGTAAGAAATCGATAGTTTTGAAAACCAAGCTTTACGGCAATCCACCTAGGGGTTGCACCAGTATTTCCTAAGGTGTTAGCTGCAATTGCTTCGATCTTTGCCGTGAGCATGGATTCCTTCATTTCTTGGATCTCTTCGGGACTATCGAAATTCCCAGGAAACTCAACATGAAGCTCGTCTCCAAATAATAACGAAATAACACCAATAGAACGGGAAGATAATCCAAAGTAATGTACTTTAAGCTTATTTTCGACATAAGGTATCTCTTGATCAGAGAACACATCTTGGATCTTGGTATATTCTCTAAGAATAAATTTCAAGATGCTATTGAATTTTAGAGTTATTTGGTGTTTCTCGTATTTGGTAAGATCATCGATTTTTTTATCTCTAACAAGGTCCATGAAATATTTGTGCATTTGTTCTAAAATCCAAGAAGCTTTCTTGTCAGGAAAAATACCATATACGAGAAATATTATATCATTCTTAACAAGGAATAAGATCTTTTCAGTTTCATGAGTCTTTTCTGATATTAATGTCATTTTATCAAGCTCGCCCCCTAAAATGCTGGTTGCGATAAAATCTAGGTTGTTTGTGAGCTCTAAAAAATAGATATATTTGTCGCTATTGTGATATAATTGCGTGCGGTTTACAGAAGTAATCCCAAGGAGCTTGATGTATTCGTTTTTTGATAATGCAATAAAATCGGACTCGATGCTGATGTCTTCCTCACGTTGTTTAACGCGAACCTTTCCTTGTAGTTTTTCTGCAACAGTAGAATTAGTCCCTACTTTTTGAGATAAATCCAAGTATTCTTGCTTTTGTTCGTAAAGATCAGACAAGTAATTATTGCATCTTGGACATCTTTTATTTTTCGGAAACGGTCTTACGACATTGTATCCACAAGATTTACATGGTATTGAATCTTTCTGAAAAAAACTTGAAATGGTGACTCATCTTGCCTTAGAAATTAATATATAAGAAATATAGGTTTAAAAGTTTTAAATATTTATATTCTGCGTTATAAATATTCCGCCGCTATCTCCTTAAAAGCTTCGAGGAACTTGTCGTTTTCGTATTTAGTTCCGATGGAAACTCTTAAGTAATTATAGAGTCCCGTCTTGCTGAAATGTCGAACTAGTATTTTTTTCTTTTCCTTTAGATCCCATAAGAACTTTAAAGTTATGGACTTGTCTTCAAATTTTACTAAAACAAAATTAGCATCTGAAGGTAATACGCTCACACCATTGTAAGAGTTCAATACATCTGTTAACCTCTTTCTTTCCGATACGATAAGCTTGTTTTGCTCCATTAACTTTTTTCTGTGTTTGATACAAGATATCGCCGCAACTTGGGCGATCATATTCGCATTATAAGGTAATTTCACGTTATTCATTAGTTTAATGATATCTTTATCAGCTAAAGCGTATCCAAAGCGTAAAGACGCTAAAGAAAATGTCTTGGAAAAAGTACGCGCCACGATTAGATTGTCTGCCTGTTTTAACAAGGGTAAACTCGTCTTTTCAGAAAAATCGGCGTATGTTTCGTCTACAACAACGATACCGGGAAAATTCTTACAGATTTTTAATATAGAATCGTTATCAAAAGATTTCCCGTTAGGATTATTCGGTGAATTAATGAACATTACCTTTCCTTTTGCGTTAAATGCGGGTTCTGGGAGGGAGAAATCCTCGTTCAGCTTGATTTCATTGATTTTTGCCCCGTATAAGGATGCAAGCACGCTATACATGCCGTAAGAAGGGTAGAAAAATACAACTTCGTCACCAGGGTCAACGAATACTTTAAAAATCGTATCCAAGACTTCGTCGCAACCATTTCCTACGAAAACAGTATTTCTATCTGTCAAGGTATCTTTTTCGATTAATAATGCTGATACGATTAACTTTCTTACTTCAAACGCAGTTGGGTCAGGATATTTTCTTAACCTATCGTTAATGGCGTTTTTAATGTCCCCAAGAATTTCTGGAAGAGGAGGAAAGGCGTTTTCATTAGTATTTAGTTTAATCCATCCATCTCCAGTAGGTTGTTCGCCAGGTTCGTAAGGAGAATATTTTTTTAATGGTTCTCTTATTAAATTGTTTAAATCCATTTTACGCACTCATTTTTATAACTAATAATAATAAGTTATATTAGATTCTAATTTAAGTTTTCACTTCGAATCTACCGAATTATCATCCTTGAGTCGCTCTTCAATAGATTCTTTGTGGCCAATCAACCCTTCAAATTGAGCAAGTATTGTTGCAGAGGTACTCAGTTGCTTTAAACCTTCCTTATTGCACTCTAAAACATCAATTATTTTTAAAAACTCGAGGGTATTTAATCCCGAATACTTTTTAGCGTTTCCGCCTGTAGGTAGCACGTGATTCGTCCCCGCAGAATAATCTCCTAACGGTACTGGTGAAAATGGACCTAAAAAAATCGCTCCCGCATTGATAATTTTCTCAAGTAAAGAGCGTGGCTTTTGCGTCATTATCTGCAAGTGTTCGGGAGCAATTATGTTGCTAATTCGCACGCAATCGTCTAAATCCAATGCTTTTATCAATAAAGAATTATTTTCCAATGCAGATTCAATTATTTGCTTTCTATTAGAGCGTTGGACAAGTGGTAAAATATTTTGATTTATGGTTTCAAGGAGCTCAGAAGAAGGCGAAACGACGATACCAATATTATCAGGATCGTGTTCTACTTGAGAAATAAGGTCCAACATCACATAATTGATGTTTGTGGTTTTATCTGCAATGATCAAGATTTCTGATGGTCCTGCGGGCGTGTCAATGGCAACAACATTTGAAACGAGTTGCTTACAGGCGTTAACCCACTTATTTCCAGGACCGACGATCTTTTGAACGGAAGGTATGGTTTCGGTTCCATAGGCCATTGCTGCGATAGCTTGAGCGCCCCCCACCTTGTAGATCTTTTTTATTCCGAACTCGTTAGCGGCAACGAGAATGGCGGGGGAAATATTACCATTTGGTTGAGGTGGAGAGCAAAGAATGATATCTTTTACTCCTGCTACTAGTGCGGGACTTGCTGTCATTAATACCGTGCTTGGATATATAGCTCTCCCACCTGGGACATAAATTCCTACAGATTCAATAGGGCGATAGATCTGTCCTGCATTAATTCCATTATCAATAACGATAGACCAATCATCTCTTTTTTGGGCTTGATGGAAAGTAAAAAGATTATTTTTTGCTACTCGAATAGCTTCTATTAAAGATTGATCAACTAGATCGTATGCCCTGGAAATTTCATCGTTCCTAACAAGTATCTCCGTAGAATTTAATTTTACTTTATCAAATTTCATTGTATACGATACAATAGCACGATCTCCTTCTTGTTTAACGCGGGTAATTATTTCTTCTACATCAGATCTTATTTCCTCTATCTGTAGAGTCGTGCGCGGGATGTAATTGGAAATTGTTTGTTCTGAAATATCTTCAGAAGATACTATTTTTAAGAAATTCTCCACCTCCAGAGCGTTTATATTTGTTCTAAAGGTAATATTTGTCGGGGTTCGTGTACTACTAATCCTTGAGCGTATTTCCGCAATAGAGGTATGAGACTAAGAAAATCCACCTTTTTAATGACTGTGTTTATTGCACACCATCCATTGGAATCATCTCCAGCAAGTTTTGAGATCGTTGGTCGTTTTAATGCGGGCAGACTTGTCAAGATCTTGTCTAAATTTTCTTGCCTGACATTGAGAAAAATGTGTAGCTTTTTTGATGCTTCTATCACACCCATTAAAAGTACTTTTAAATCCTTAATTTTTTCTCGCTTCCATTCGTCTTTTAAGGCGTTTTTATTTGCTATGAGCACGGCCGTTGAGGTATCAATGATGTCCACAATCTTGAGATTATTTGCTTTTAGTGTTGATCCTGTTGATGTATTATCTATGATGACATCTACTTCTTCAGGTGGTTTTGCTTCGGTGGCACCAAACGATAAAAAGATTTTTACCTTCTCGTTTTCGCCCCAAGATTTCCACGGAGTGATAACTCGAGGTGGTTTATTTCCATATAGCTTCTTGTATGTTTGGTTATTTTGAATGTAATTAAGAGAAAGAGTAAGATATTCTGTAGAAAATCTCAAGACTTTCTTATCTTCGGAAAACTTTTTTAAAACATCGTCGAGAGAGTTTGCATAATCCCAGGTGTTTGGGACGCAAAATACGATTTTTACACCACCAATTTCCAAATCTAAAATTACTTCAACATCTGCGTTTGTTTCTTTAACCCAATCTATTCCCGAGATCCCCAAATCAAATTCATCTTCACCCATGAGGTAATTTGGAATTTCTTGCGGTCTTAATAATTTGATATAAATCTCTGGATCTCCAATAGTGGGTTTATAATCTCGACTTGATGAGAAGTTAAGTTTAAGTCCTGCTTGCTTGAAAAAATCGGATACTACATCTTGCAAACTTCCTTTTGGAATGGTCAATTTTAAAAGTTTGTTATTTATTGACATTCGATATCGTTTAGTATCTATTTTTTTTAAAATTAATATGCAATATCTTACAAAGATTTTGAAATTTTTGATTTTTCTTGAAAATCCAAATACACGCCAACGCTGGTGTAAAACACTAATTTTTAAAAAGCTTTAATCTACTAATAATATATATCAAATAAATTAGAACATATGAAGATTAATTTTTAATGGAGAAAATATCATGCCACTGGCTTTAATGTTTCATGTAAAAGATGGAGGCGTTTCTGAGCCCGTAAAATGGAATAAAGACAACCTACAAGATGATCGATCCATCATCATTCTTGACGAGGGTTCATCTTCACTGTATTTGTGGCACGGATCGAAACAAAGCCTTGTTCAACGTCGAACAGCCCTTAGACAAGCCCAATCCTTGAAGGGTCATGGATATACAATTGGAAAAAGCATTATCGGAAGAGATACCAAGCAAATTATAGAAATCGACCAGAGAAAAATTGGAAGAGAACCTGAAACAACGAAAAATCACGACCAGCTTCAAGAAATTTTAAATAAAAAATTCAAGCAGGTTGACGAACTTGTAATCACCTTTCAATTAGAAGACACGAGTCCAACGATTTCAAAACCAAAAGTTAAAGCGCAAATTCAAACCATGAAAGCCGAGAGCACTTCAAAACAAACCTCGACGAAGCTTTCCAAACCAGTCGTTCAAGCAAAAGCAAAAGTTTCCGCCCCTTCATCACAGAGCACACCTAGAATGGCGAGCGAATATCAAGAACCTGTTAAACCCGCCTCGGCACAGCAAGAAAGAACGCTAGATCAAGCCAAGATTGGGATGCTCATAGCAAGTATATTACAAAAATACGAGGACATATGGATTTCCAAAAAATCCGATGGAAGTTATAGCGTAGAGATGATGGACGGGCCAATATGTAGCTTTTCGATTTCAGGCGGTACAATTAATTTTTTGAGGAATAGTTTTAATGGAATATCGACAAATATAAAGAGCGAAATTCAGAAAAACTACGAAGATATGGCGAAATTATTGTAATTTTTTCTTCTTTTATTTACTATTATTTTTAATCAAGTTAGCACTCAATATTATTCTTATAATCATAATTTTAATATGATACTCCTACTTTATTTTATTCATAATTTTCTGCATAACAATTCTGTACAAGATAAGTAAAGATTAACTCAGGTGATATAGATGCTTAACGCGGATGCAACATATAAAATAGCGATTTTCGGTGAAGGAGGCGTGGGTAAAACCACTCTAACTCAACGATATTTAACCGGTATTTTCAAATTGGACACTCAACTAACTATGGGTGCTGAAATTTTTATAAAATACTTGGACATCGAAGGTAAGAGAATAGTTTTACAGATCTGGGATTTTGGTGGCGAAGAGAGGTTTCGATTTTTATTACCTACTTACGCACACGGTTCAAACGGCGGAATATTCATGTTTGATACTTCGCGATATTCGACTTTAACGAAGTTAGAAGGTTGGCTCGAGGTATTCCGGGAAGGATTAGGGGAACAAGGCAAAAAAATACCCGTGCTTCTCGTCGGTGGAAAAGTCGACCTGAGTCAAGATCAGCAGGTTTTTAGAGAAGACGCAATGAATCTGGTAAAATCTCATGAAATGTACGACTATCTCGAATGCTCTGCTAAAACAGGACATAATGTATCTTTGATTTTTGAGTCGCTCGTTCGAAGAATCATGGAAAGAGTAGGTTTTCTCTAACCGTTCATTAATAAGTTAAAACTCAAGGAGAACATCATGAAGTTCTTGGAAATTGCACGCCTTTTTTCAGATTTGGAAAACACATCGAAAAGGCTCGAGATGACAGAAATTCTGTCAAATTTTTTCCAAAACATAAAAGACGGAGGAGATTTCTCCGATTTAAATAAAGTAATGTACCTACTTCAAGGACAATTGACTCCAAACATGAAACAATTTCCAAAAATGGGAATAGCAGAAAAAATGATAATAGACGCCCTATCTATTCATTCGGGAGTGAGCAAATCTAAAATTGTCGAAATAAAAAATAAAAAAGGAGATGTGGGGCTCGCGGCAGAATTCATACTTGCCAGAAAAAAAAAGCAAAAATCACTTATTGATTTTGAATCGAAAGGCCAACAACAAGGTTCTCTGGATATATCTGAAGTGTATTCAGAGTTCGAAAAAATTGCATTAACCCACGGTCCAAAATCAAGCGATATAAAGCTTGGAATTCTAAGAGGATTAATGAATGATCCATTGGAAACAAAGTATTTAATTAGGATTATAATGTCTACATTAAGAGTCGGTGCATCTACCCAAACCATTATTGACGGATTAGCTCTGGGTTTCACTGGTTCAAAACAGAATAGAGACATTATTGAAAGGGCGTATAACCTCCATCCTGACTTGGGCGATATTGCAAGGATTTTAGCGGAAAGGGGTATTAACGAGATTAAGAATATCCAAATAGAATATGGGACGCCTATTAGGAATATGCTTGCATCAAGAGTACCATACACGGAGATTCCAGTGAAATTAGGAATACCATTTATCGCAGAATACAAGTTGGATGGAGAAAGGCTACAGATACATAAAATGGGAGAGAGAATAATGCTTTTTTCTCGACAGCTATTAGAGATTTCAGATCAATACCCCGATGTTTGTGAAATGATCAAACAAAATATTATAGCTAAAAATGTCATTCTTGAGGGAGAGGTTGTTGCAATGGATGCATTTTACGAACAAATGCTGCCTTTTCAAGTACTCAGCAAGAGACGGCGCAAGTACGATGTGGAAAACATTTCAAAAGAAATACCCGTGTGTGTGTTCTTGTTTGATTTATTAAAATTCGAAAGCGAATCTTATATTGATAAACCCTTGCCATCTCGGAGGAAAAAACTCGAAGAAATAACGAAAGAAAGGGAAGAGTTAAAGCTAGTTAATTCTGTTCAAGTTAAAGATGTTGAGGAATTGGTGTCTTTTTTCAACGAGGCCCGTAAAAAGGGAAACGAAGGAGTAATGACGAAATCTATCAAGGCAGATTCGGTATATCAACCAGGGAACCGCGGGTTCTTGTGGATAAAATTAAAAGGCCTTGAAGGAGGCAAATTGCTTGATTCAGTCGATTTAGTAATAATTGGTGGATTTTACGGGGAGGGAAAACGTACAGGTGTTTTTGGTACCTATTTAGGCGCCGTGTATAACCCAGAGAAAGACGATTTCGAAGCATTTTCACGAGTTGGTGCAGGATTCTCCGATGACATGCTAAAATTATTATCGAGTGAAACAAAAAAGTTAAAATTAGAAAAAAAGCATAAAAAAGTCAATTGCGACGATAAACCAGATGTTTGGTTCAGTCCAGAGATAGTAATTGAAATCATTGGCGATGAAATAACATTAAGCAATAAATTCTCTTCCTTAGGATATTCAATGCGATTTCCTGTCTTTCAACGGCTCAGACAGGATAAAGGGCCAACAGATATAACTACCATTGATGAGATTGAAAATTTATACCAAAACCAATAAGAGTGTTTCTAAAATAGTTCAAATTTTGTCGTAAAATATTTTAAGGTCTTTATTTTCGTGCTTATTGTATTGAGTGGATTTAGGAACTGCACTTAAATGCAACTCCTTTAGAGAAGGAAGCTTATAAACATTTTTAGACACAAAAGATAGCGGATTACCTTTTAAATTAAGATATTGTAGGGAATGTAATTGGATAATTACATCTGGAACTTTAGTTATGATGTTATATTCTAAAAAAAGACATTCAAGCCATTCAAGGGAAAATAAAGATTTTCTAAGAGCATTTATAGAATTATGAGAAAGATCCAAACATTTCAAGGATTTTAACTGATTAATCCATGGAGGAATTGCCATAATTTGATTATATTTTAAGATTAATTTATTTAAGGAGGTTAGATTTTTTATAGGTTCAGGAACAGCAGTCAATTCTTTAAACGTAAAGTCCAATTCCACGATCAAGTTGTTTTGGATCTTGTATTTCAAACGCCAAAAAGACCTTTTTAATAAAGATAATGTGTAAGAATTTATCAATATCTCTTTTAATTCAACAACACTCAAGGAATTAAGATATTCAGAACGAATTATTAACTCTGTTTCTTTAATTCTATGAATATCAGCAATTAGAAGGGGTTTATTTGACAGTTCATTTGATAAGCTACGAATTTGTACTAAAAGTGTTTTATATAGAATATTTAAACATTTATTCGAAGTTTCGTTGATAAAAGCCCATTGAACGATTTTGGTTGACACCTCAAGAAATTTTTGACCTAAAATTTCAATTGTTATTATTCTAACATCTTCACTATTATCAGATATCAAGTGATTTTCCAGAAGATTAAGGAAACATTGATCATGTACTCCGATATTGTTCAAAAATTTAAATGCTTCCACTCTATCTTTTTCTTTATCGCTTTCCTCAATTATAGAAGAGAGTTGTTCGTAAGCAGAATGTTGATCGATCTTTTTATCAAGAAAATTATCATAAATTCTATGCGGAGTTAGAACCATCGCATCTAACCAATTTGTTTAGTTTTATCGATTGCTAAAATATTTAATGATGATGTTGAATCGTGTTTAATGCCTTTAATATTAATTTCCATTTTATGTAAATCAACTTCATTCTTTAAAGATTCTGATAATTTAATAATGTTATTTCCCCAAAGGTTTATTTCTTTAAGTGATTCTAGCGAACCAATCCATTTTGGAAGCGAAGTTAATGCATTCCAGCTTAAATTCAGGATTTCTAATGACTTTAAATTTCTTAAACAATCCGATATGGTTGAAATATTGTTATTTCTTAAATCCAATTTTCTTAGTGATGTCAATTTCCCTATTATTAACGGTATGCTATTTAAATTAGTATCGTGAAGGTCAAGTTCTTCAAGAGAATGAAGCGAACCAAACCACCTGGGCAAGATATTTAAGGATTTATTTCGCCCTAAGCTTAATTTTTTCAGGTTATTCAAATTGCACATTGTATTGGGTAATAACTCCAAATTATTCGAGCCTAATTCAAGATTTTTTAAAGAAGATAATTCTCCGATCGAATTGGGAAGTTCAGTTATTTGATTTCCATATAGATCCAGCTTTTCGATAGATTTTAGAGCACCCAAAGACTCAGGAAGACGCTTTAATTTATTAGATCTTAAATCGAGGATTTTCAAAGATCTTAAGTCTCCTAAAGAATCAGGAATTATTTTTATATTATTATAGCGTAAATATAATTCTTCAAGCGATTTCAACGACATTAACGATTCAGGAAGTTGAGTCAATTTATTATAGCTAAAATCTAATTTTATTAAAGAACTTAAGCTTCCGATAGTTGGAGGGAGGTTCAATAACCTATTTATTCGTAAATTTAAGTTTTCCAGAAAATCAAGCCTACCAATAAATCGAGGTAATGTTTTCTGCGTATTTAAATGTTTCAAATTGCTCCCAGAAGACAATAAACTAAGTTCAGACACCATTCCATTTTTAAGCGTCATGTTAACGCTTCCACATTGTTCTTCAAAATAGTCCACAATCCTGAAATTTACTAGTAATTTTGCCAAGAATTTACCATTAATTTTCAAATTTTTCGTTCTTTCCAACTCATTTACAAAATATTGGCATTTTTTGTTTTTGATGTTATGCAATTCTTCCATTAATATATAATTTGAACGAT
>JAFGGO010000107.1 GCA_016930515.1 Promethearchaeota archaeon
TATTTATTCTAATATCATAATATATTAATAAATCCTGTTTAAAGTAGTTATGATATATAATAGCCCAAATTAAGATATATCTTAAAATATTTACCTAAATTCATTGAATAGATTTAAATTATCGTACTACAATTTGAACAATTATGAAGAAAATTACAAAGATTCTAGTAATTCTCGTTATATCTGGGGCGCTTTTTGGAAGCTTAATTCCATTCATATTATTCAATATTGCAAATGAACCTCAATCTCCTCAATCTCCTCAAGAAGGTTATGTTCGAATTTATGTAAATTCGACGATATATAATAGTCTTTCCTCTGAACTTGAGCAATACCTGCAAGACATTGAAACGCAAGGATTCAAGGTCAATTTAACAACTTGGTCGAATAAGGACGTAAGAGCCTTGAAAGAAAACATAACATATTATTACAATAATAGCGAATTAGTAGGTGTTGTTTTAATTGGTAAGGTGCCTTATGCCCAAGCGAGGTATAACGACACGGACTATGGTTATAATAACTATCGATATTTTCCTATCGATCTCTATTTAACAGACCTGGATGGCAACTGGAGCGATCCGGACGGGGATTTAACATATAATTTCGATCTATATGGCAGTACAAACATTTGGAACGATTTAGAACACAATAACGGAACTAGGGATATTTTTCCCGAAATATGGCTTGGTCGAATATGTCCGGAATCCCTAAACAACACAAACCATCTCCAAGCATATAAGGATTATTTTGAGAAAAATCACGCTTATCGAACGGGACGATTACATCAACCTCATTCTGCCTTACTTTACATTGAAGATAGTTGGTCAGCTTGGGACACTGAATATCTTGGAGCCCTTACTGCTTATACGAATGTGACAATGGTATCAAATAATTTACAAACTAGTAGAAGCGACTATCTAGATAAATTAACCCAAAACTTCGAATTTATACAATTACTTGCACATTCCTGGCAATACGAACATTATTTCGATGTATCATCTACCACGGAGACTGTAAATTACAATGATATACTTAATTCTAATACAAAAGCCCTCTTCTACAATCTATATTGTTGTTACGCTTGTGATTTCACTTTTCAGAATAATATGGGAACTCAATATCTTTTTTCTAATAATACACTTGTGGTGGTAGGATCAACGCGTTCAGGTGGAACCACTTGCTATCAACCTTTTTACGATTTGTTGAAAAACAACAAATGCTTTGGAGAATCGTTGAGAATTTGGTTTCACAATCCTGAAAACCAACCAGCACCGTTGGGATTTGACCGTTGGGAAGAATGTTTAGGAGTAACCATTCTTGGAGATCCTCTTTTAACTATATACTAATTTTTTTATTATTTCTTAAGCATTCCTTAATGTCAATGATATGACCTTCTTGAATCATTAAACTAAACTCATTTCGATCTCGCTCGCTTAATTCGTTCCATGGAAATGTTTCAATTAATTTCCTTGCTTGAGTTAAACCCAAGTATTTTCTAATATATTCCGCATCTGAATATTTGTATGTTGTTAGAAATTCGCTATCTAACTTTTCTCTAAAATGCTCTAGAAGTAAATTAAAGTATTTCTTCAATAATTCTTGAGTTCCAAGATCTTGTTCGGGTTCGAAAAATACTTGGATGGGGTGAGTTCTATACGGATTTCCTGAAACATATATTGCGTCTGCATCAAAATCGTCTTTTATATTTCCCAATCCCACTCGACCTTCCAAAGAACCCGTGTCTACCGTGCGGATGTATAATATGTTATTTTTAATCTTTTGATTTAGCTCGTCGTTAATGTGAAGTATTATTTTTTTATATTTAGCATTCTCGTATTTGTTCGCATCAATTGCAACGATTGAATTCTCCCCCAAATTTAGTTTTACGTCTTCCTTTTTTAGATAATAATTTACAATGAGAGGCTGTTCTGACCTATATTTCTCAATAAATTCTAAAAATTCAGATCCCGCTCGATAATTAAACTCTGGCTTTAGCTCATAGGTTTTTTGGAGGCAAATATTTTTTTTTTTATATTTTAAAGCGTTAAATTTAACGATTTCCAATTTTTTGGCTTGTTTTTTCCTAAAGAAGCCAACACAAATGTTTGTACCCGTAAATTCGAATTTCTTTGTCTCGAACAGGAACATTTTCATTATATCGTAGCGTTTAAAAAAATTTAACCTGAATTTATTCGAAACTGAAGCTCCATACAAGAAATTGGAGGGGATTATGTAAATTAAATTATTAATTTCGCTATTAAGATCGTTCATCATTGCGATTTGATATAGGTCTTGATATCCTTTGTAATCCCCTTCAAAATACTTCAAGAAACCTTGGGTTTCCTCGTGCTTGCGAATGTATCCTAAATACAAATATGGTGGATTGGTTATATGATAAAGGGGAAGTTTTTCTACTTTTAAGAATTCGGGAAAATTAATGAGGTTATCTCTTAAAATAATTTTGCTTTTTGCGATTTTAGGAGAAATTCCGTATTTAATTGTGTTTTCGGTGCATTTCTTAATCATACTAGCTTGAGTATCGAATAAATAAATGTGTTTTCGAAAGAACGACTCTCTATTTTCTCGAGGAATAAAATCTAACATTGGTAATATCAAATTTCCTTCTCCGGCGTATAAATCAACCCAGATATGTTTATTTAAATCCTCTTTTATTTCTGGAAAGATAAAATCTAAGAAAAGTTCTTTTGAAGTTAAATGTTCTCCGTATTTTCTTCGATTTGCTTTTAGGGCGTTTTTATCCAATGATTTTACCATACAAGTTAATCATTAATGCATCGATTCTAAAAAAGTTTGATATAAAAGATACTTCAGGGTATGTTCTTGTTATAATTTGATTATCTTGAATTATAATGAGTTAATTATTTTTAATTTTTGAATAAGAAATAGTTTTCAATTTTTCTGGGATTTGTGCAATAAAGCGAAATTCCAAGGATAATACGCGAATTAAATTCTCGTATTCGTTCAGCGTGAGATTTTCAAAAAGGACGACATTGTCTCCCTTTTTTTCAGGATTCACGTGAAAGTTTACATAGTAATAATTTCCTGATTCCTCTATATCGAAAGCTCTTAGTTCTCTTTGATCCAATAGAATTATATCGCCTTTTTCTTCAAGAGCGTATTTGGGTATGTCAGAATAATCTAAAAGTCGATTGAAAATGTGGTTGAGAATTATTCTTTTATTTGTTATAACATATCTAACTTCGTGCTCTTTTATCGCAATATCGTTCACTTGGCTTTCGTGCTTCAATCGTGCCTTGTATTTCTTGTCCTTGCTCACTACTTTAAACCAATTTTCTGTTAATTTAATACTTGAGTTTTTAATCCATAGAATTTTTTCGTCTTGATCGAGTATTTGCTTGATTTCACTGAGCTTCGATGTTTCTGTAATGTCTAATTTCGTGTTTTTAATTTCGTCTATTTTCATCTCTTCTTTTTCAATATTCCGAATATATTTTTTGTCTTCTAGCTTGTCTTCTTCCTTGATTTCCATTGATTCGAGACCGAACACGTTCAAGAACTCTTCTAGTTCTTCCCCTTGATCTACTGCCACTACTTTACAACGTTTCAAGCCAGCTTTCATGACGTCTCCTTGAAGCACCGTAGCAACTCTCGATCCTAGAAATCTTTTTCTAACGGACGAACGAGCGCCTTTCCATAGATATATCCTTTTGATCTCTTGAAACAAGATAAGGAAAACTTTGTCAGGCGTTAAATAATCTCCTAAAGAAGGCCTATCGAGCTTTAGATCGGTTTTATTCCCCTCTTCGTCGAGTTCGAATACCATGAAATCGTTCCATTCTTCCATGATTCAACACTATATCTTGGAAATATTTTGTAAGTTGAGGTAAAAAGGTTCTTTACAACAAGATAAATTCCATCAATAAAAATTTTTTTAATATTTTATGAAACCTACTATTATAATATTTTACGAGAACAAGTATCTAAGTTAAATAATTTAATGAATAAAAAAAAAATGAAAAAAAAATTTATATAGATTTATAATTCTCTAGCTTTATCATCCAATAGACTTCCTCAATCGTGCTAAGTAAGACCAACATCATGATTAAAACAACAATTCCCCGGGCAATTTCATAGAATTCAGGGCTTATTGTAATGATGGGAGGCATTTGATTTGGATCAATCCATGGAATCATTGCTGGATTTAAGATTACAAATATAAACATCATTGCACCACCTATTTTCGAACACATGATAGCACCTAAGATGATTTGGTGCGTTTGAGGCTTGGTGTTTCCGATAATTCCTCGGGTTAAGTTTAACGCTCCTTCAAGTATTGAAAAAATTCCCCAAACACGTAGGATCGTTAGTAAATTCAAGTCAAAATAATCTTCAATCCCAACAACGGGTTGTATGACGAGTACAAATCCAATAATCATTCCGAAAATACCTTCTGCTATCTTACCTCCAGGTTTGACGAAAGGTTTTAATTGCTTTCCCGTTTTAGGTGAAACCGGTAAACCAAGATCTATGGCTTTTTGCAATTCCCTTCCACTTTTCTTTATATCTACTTTTGATTTAAAATCTTCAGGAAAATATCCTTCCATTGACAAAGCAACGAAAATAATTGTAATTACTGCAAATGCCATTGCCAATCCTCCAAAAATATTAAAAGTTATATTTTCCCAGTTGCCAAAGATAGCGTTAACAATAAAAGAAATTATGTTTATCGCAATTATTATGGATAAAACTATCGTCAACGCTTTTTTATACAGTGGAAATAATTCTTCTGATATGAAATATTTTGGAGTTCCTCTCCTCTTATATTCCTTCGCAATATTATTTGGAGTGCCCATTTGTTCGATTGCCAGCCTTATAGACTGTTCTGTTGGCTCACCCGTCTCTGAGAGTTCCGTCGCCTTATCCCAAATATGCTCCTCGAGTTGATCTAAAACATCCCGTAGTTCGTCCTTCTTATCTTTAATCCACTCTGGAAGTTTCTCTTTAACTTCCTTTATAAAATCCTTTACAAGATTTTGTATGATTTTTTCGCTCATTTTATCAAACCTCTTTCTGTTAATTCTTTTTCAATATTATGACCACAAATATCACAAAATCGCAGTCCATTTTCAAGATATTCCTCTACATTTATTTTGTTTGCACAATCGGGGCAAAAATAAAATCGCTGTTCTAGCGTAATGTTCACGCCAAAAAGTGGCGAAATTGCCTCGGATAGCTTTGAATAAAACCCTTCCATTCTGTTATAGGCCTTGAGACCAGATTCCGTCATGTAATAATTCTTTCTTAGCCTTCCATCTACTTCTACACGTTGTGCTTCAATGAATCCTTCCTTTTCAACTTTCCTTAATAGTGGATATAAAGTTCCTTCCTCAATTATAAGGATGTCTTCTGTTTTTTCGCTTAAATCCCTAATTATCTGATACCCATGAATGCCCGCTCTTCCCGAATTTTTAATTACCGAAAGAACGCATAGCGTGCTTATTCCCCTGTTTATTTCAGATTCAAACTTTTCAATGAAATCTCTAAATTTTATATCTGTACCGATTAAGGATTTAGGATCTGGTTCCTTTATTCGTTTTATCAATAATTTATCACCTCTTATGATACTCATTTTATTACTATATTATGTGTTATCCAATACTATATCCATAATTATACCATGCGGTCCTATGTATTAAAAGTTATGGGAGACCAATTTTTACAAAAATCTTGGACATAAGACCATATACAATTAGCCCAATAACACAATAAAAAACTTTTTTAACCCATATTAATGTCCTACTTGTCGTGCGAAAAAAGGGAAAGGTTTAAATATAGGTATTATCATTATTGATCAAGGGAGCAATTAAGATGTCAAATTGCTTTTTCCTTAATTTTAATTAGCAGTAATAATGTCTTCATTATGATATTGCCAGTTAGAATTTGCATAATATTTCTCGAGGTGTTAATAATCCCAAGGATGAATATTGAAGAAGCTTTAATAATGTTGGAAGGCTTTCAAGATGCGCTTCAGGAGATCGTCAGAAATGTGGATGATATGGCGTTTAAATCGGATGTATATATGTTTTCGGTTTATCACCTGAAAAAAGTGGTTGAAAAGTACAAACAATTCACAGAATCGAAAATATATAAACCACGAGAAGTTCGAGTTCTGTGAGATATGAATAAAATACTTGGAAATCTTCCATGATGTTAAATAAATCTTTAAATAATGATAGTTTTCGTTAATTTCAGAATCCTATATTATATTAACATTAATCTTTTAACTCATTTTTTACTTGCACAATTGAATAGAGATGACATTTAGTGAAAATCTCCAGGACAAATTAGAATGCCTAAAAAAGATCATAAGCAGAAAAAAAGTCATAGTAGCGTTTTCTGGAGGTGTTGATAGCTCTCTTCTCGCGTTTATTGCCCATAAATACGCAAAAGAAACGCTTCTCGTCACTGAAAATTCAATTTTATATCCAAGCGAAGAGATAGAAGAAACTAAAACCTTTGCTCTTAAATACGATATTCCCCATATGATAATTGAGCGAAATCCTTTAGAAGTAGAAGATTTTCGTTCTAACCCGAAAAATCGGTGTTATATATGTAAAAAAGGTTTATACAACGAAATTCTTCAAATTAAAGAAGAAAAAGGATACGATATGGTTTTAGATGGTTCAAACTACGATGATCTTCAAGATTTCCGTCCAGGAATGCTAGCACTCCAAGAACTTTCTATAGACACTCCTTATTTGAATTGCAGGATAACTAAACAAGAAATACGCCTTATTTGCGAACAGTTCAATCTCGAAGTAAAGTCAAAACCTTCAATGGCGTGCTTTTCTTCCCGAATTCCTTATGGTCAGGATATTGACGAAAAAAAATTGAATAGAATAAGAGATGGTGAAAAATTTTTAAAAGAGTTCTTAAATATCAGACAAGTACGCGTCAGACACCACGATAATAATCTCGCCCGCATAGAAATAATGCCAGAAGAGCTTGTTGATGTTCTTGATCTAAAAAAGCTATCCATAATTGTGAGTAAATTCAAAGATTTAGGATTTACATATATCACCCTTGATATGGAAGGATTTCGATCAGGTTCAATGAACGAAGTTTTAAACTGAACATCACGAATCTTTAATATAAGCAATAATTCTTTTTCTTTTCTCAAGTGCTTTTTGGGCGGCTTGCTGTACATTTTCTTCCATAAATTGAATCACTTCTGGAGTGTCTTCTCCTATTACCTGTTTGATTTTGGTATAAGCAGATTCTCTGAATCTCGGTAATATGGTTGTTTTACCAGTTTCTTTGAAAATCATTATAATTTCACCTGAATTTGTAACTTCTCCTATCTCCAAGCATTTTACGCCGATTTCTGTCAAATCGCGAACGATTCTATTTGAAACGCCTTCCGAGCAATAAATCAACAAGGAATCAAGTGAAACGCCTAAATAATCAACATTAATTTTTTTTAATAAATTAAAAACAATGGGATCTACGAGTTTTCTTACCTGCTCTTCGTAAATGACGACGCCACAGTTTGCTTCGTAATTAATTTCGTATAGATCCCCTCGAAGACCACCATTAGTTACGTCGCACATTGCTCTTATATGCTCTTGATAATCTGATTTAAGGATTTTTTCGCAAGCTTTTAAAAATCTCACATTTATGGTTTGCTTGACGACTTCGGGATTTCCTGAATAAATCGCCGTGGTTGTTATGGTTCCTCCTCCTGCTCCCTCGGTCATCAAGATCTTGTCGCCAGGTTGAATGTTTTTTCGAGCTAAGAGTCGTTTACTTGCAAGACCAACGGCGCTAATACCACCTACAAATCGATTTCCAATTACCATATCGCCTCCAATTCTCAATGTGGAGCCTGCAGTGATCGGAACATTCATTAACTCAGATATAGCAGAAACGCCCGCCATGAAATCGAATAATTTTCCAACATCCGCATCGTCTCCGAGGTGTACATCAATCATTATTGAAACAGGCTTTGAACCCTTCACGTAAAGGTCGCGAAGGCAAGCTCTGGTAACGTGAAAACCACATATAAAGGGAAAATCGCTCAGACGCGAGTGAATGCCTTCCATCTTCGATACTACGATTAAATCTTCTGAGTTGTACGAATTACCCTGAAAATCCTTGATATCAATTAGTCTTATCGCTCCAGCGTCATCTAAGGAACTTGGAGATAAATATGCTTTTTGCTCGGTCTCTGATAACTCCGTTATGAGTTTATGCACGAAAAAATCTCCTGCTCCCCTGCACCCTACACCTTGCTTTCCAATGGTAACTTCCGCCTTGTTGATTTCTAATAGATCTTTCAAAAAGGGTTCCGATATGTTTTTAATATCGCTTTTTTTACATTCCTCTAAAACGGCTTTTGCAAGCTTTTTTGCTTCCTCAAAGCGCAAATCCTTATAATCCTTGTACGCTTGGATCAATCTATCAATGATAGATTGTTCTGTTTCTCCTTTCTCAATTAATCTTCTTGTTAGGCCTTCCAAGTCCAATTTTTATTTCACTTCTTTCTTCTCATTTTGAATCCTGTAAAATTAGAATGTAAGTCTTCGCTATAAGCCCAGTTGTAATATCTGAAGTCTTACTTTTATCTACATTACTCTTTTAAATGCTAAAAAAATTTTATAATTTATTATTGCTAATGATTGTGTTTTTTTTTGTTTGCGAGAGGAAAAAACGCTTGAGTAATGAAAAAAAAAGGTTTAAAACTAGTATGGATTATTACAAACCTCCCTATAGAGGTTGTTTGGGATGAAATAAAGGAAAATTTAAAAAATAGGATCAATATAGAACTTTTTTTTAGATCCCCTTAATTTGTTTTTTAAATAATCTAAATTTAAATAAACTCTCAATAATTCATTAAATCTTAAATATTTCTGAATGGGGTTCATATATAAGATTAATGATATGAATCGTCCCTTTTTTAACAATTAATTTCTGCTTTTCTAGGGAGGCTAAATTTAAATAAAATGAAACATTCCCTCTATTAATAATTAAACAATTATTCTGTGAATCTTTAAATGTTGAGACAATTTATGAAAGCTTCTAAAGACTCAAAAACTGAAAATCACAACAAAAACTTGATACAATGTTTATCGTCGTGCGATATGGGATCTGAACTCATTGTTATAAGGGTGGAAGCAGGACAAATGGCAAAAAACCGACTCGCCAATTTGGGAATCGTTCCAGGAGCTAAAATAATAAAGAAAAAGTCTGCTCCGTTTAATGGCCCCGTAGAAATAGATGTAAAAGGATCGTCTCTCGTATTGGGAAGGGGATTAGCCGCAAAAATAATTGTAAATTGTGGTAATAGTTGTAAATTTTAATTAATTAGTTCTAGTTTTTATCTACAACTCACCTTAGAAAATTTTAATACACATTCAATGTCCTTATAAAGATCTTGAATCGTGCAAGGTTTATTCGTGAAAATCATGGCGCCTATTGATAATGCTTGATTTTTTACTGATGTATCAGCACTGATAAATATTATTTTAAGATCTTGGTCCATTTCTAACATTTCTTTAGTGGTATCAAGTCCATTTTTTAATGGCATTCGATGATCCATTATTATTATATCGGGTTTAGGTGAAAAACTTTTGAACATGTCAATAGCTTCCTTGCCATTTTTAGCTGAGGCCAAGACCGTATAACCTTTCAAATTTAATGCCTTTTCGTACAATATTCTTAAATATGTGTCGTCTTCAACAATGAAAATACTTGTAATGATTTTCACCAAATAATTATTTTCAGTAAAATTCTTCCTTAGTAGTTGGATCGTCTCCATAATATTAATATAAAACCAGATTTATAATAGTGATCCTTTTATTATAAAAATAGTTGAGAATCTTGAAATTTACTTTTAAAGCATAATAAATCCTAGATATAAACCAGAATTGAAATTATATCAAAAATAAGAATATAATATGGATATTTTAATCAATTATATAGAAAAAAACATATTTATGACCATTAAAATTAGAGAATTTATCTGCACAACTAGGCGCACCAAAAAGCTTTAATAAGAAAAAACCCTCTATAATATTAAGAAAAATGAGATATATTAGATATGAATAAAAAAAATAATAACAATTTCGATATTACCCAAAATTCTAAATGCGATTTCAATGAGATATATCTTGGAAACGAAAAAGGTTTGTTCGAATGTTATTTAACCGAATGTTCGAAAGGTGAAGAAATTATTGTCTCTAGAGTTGAGATTGGTCCCAAGGAAAAAAAAAGACTCGCAAATTTGGGAATCGTACCTGATGTAAAATTGATCAAAAAAAAAAGTGCCCCACTAAAAGGACCAATTGAAATATTTGTTAAAACAACATCCTTAGTACTTGGTAGAGGATTAGCTTCTAAAATAAGAGTAAAATGCCAAAGCGCATGTCCAAGATAATCTAATATGAAAAATCAATAAATTAACAAATTTAATCAATTGAAAGGATAAATTATGAGTTGTCATTTACCTAAAAAGGGAAAGAAAAAATATTGGAATAAGAAAAGTAATAGTTTGGTTCACCAGTCCAGAATGAAAGATGTAAAATATAAAGAAACGATAAATGTGGCTCTTGCTGGTAATCCAAATGTGGGAAAATCCGTTATCTTCAATCAATTAACAGGTCTTTCTCAAACAATAGGAAATTGGCCTGGTAAAACAGTAGAAAGAATGGAAGGGAAATTGGACTTTTTAGGCTATCACTTTAATATTGTTGATTTACCTGGAATTTATTCTCTTTCAACCTTTTCTTTAGAAGAAATTGTAAGCAGGGAATACATAGTCTCGGATGATGTGGATTTGATTATAAATGTCGTGGACGCAACGAATTTGGAAAGAAACCTTTTTTTCACCTTTCAACTCCTCGAATTGAGAGTTCCTATGATTATTGCGATAAATCAAATGGATTTACTTAGGAGAAGAAACATAATGCTTGATTTTAAAAAGCTAGAGGAAACCTTCCAATTGCCCGTTCTTCCAGTTGTTGCCGTTCACGGTAAAGGAGTTCACGAACTACTCGAGGAAGCCATAGAAATGGTAGTTTTTCGGCATCCTCATCGCCATTACAGCAGGGAGGGTAGAAGATCTAGGGATCATCACGGTCATGGCTATCATCGTACGGAACATATACACGAAAAGGTTGATGAAAGCGTGCTAGTAAAAAAAGAATTTCGATTCCCAGATTTAAAAAGTGTTAGCTCATATGGTAAAGAAGTAGAGACTAAGATTGGCGTCCTTCAATCTTCAATAAAAAAAAAAGGAGTCTTACTTGAGAAACATAATTATCCTTCAAGATTTTTAGCCATTAAAGTTCTTGAAAACGATGATGAGATCAAGAAAATATTTGACATTAGCGAAGAAACAAGGGAAATTTTGAAACAAGCAGATGATATGAGAAATTCTTTAGAAGAATTACATGGTGAAGACATTAATACCATAATTAGCTCAGAAATCTACAATAATATAACCCAAATTACAAACCAAGTATTAATTATAAATCGTAGGGAAAAGCGGACCTCTTTAGCTGATAGATTAGACCATTTGACGACTCATTCTTTTTGGGGCTATGTTATTTTAATTTTGGTCCTTGTAGGAACTTTTTTATTCACCTTTATGATTGGAGATTTTATAGGTGGTTTATTAGATGACGCTTTTGGAACTTGGAGCGAATCTATATATGCTGAATTTGGAGAAAACGCAATTGGAGTAGTTATACTATGGGACGGTGCATTAGGGGGATTAATAGGTGCTATTGGTGGTGTATTGGTTTATGTAGTCCCGTTTTTTTTTATGATTGAAATTCTCCAAGATTCAGGTTATTTACCTCGGGCAGCGTTTTTAATGGATAAATTCATGCATTACATTGGGGTCCACGGTAAAACAATCATTCCCATGATTCTCGGGTTTGGATGCAATGTTCCAGCGTGCGCTGGGTGCAGGATAATGGAAACAGAAAGGGAAAAAAAGATCTCCATAGCTCTTACATCCTTAGTTCCTTGCGCCGCTACGATGACGGTCGTAATGGGGTTAGTCGGGCGATATTTAGGATTAGGATGGGTGTTAGTCTTATTTATAATCAATTTTGTGGTTATTATTTTTGTTGGAAAACTATTGAATAAAAAAATGCCAGGGCAATGCACGGAACTGATAATGGAAATGCATGAATATAGGATCCCTAATTATAAAGTGATCTTTTCGCAAACATGGGTTCGATCGAAAGAGTTCATATTCAAGGCATTGCCAATCATAATCGGATTAGGAATCATATTGGAAATTCTGGTTCTTCTCAACGCATTAGAACCTATTAATATCGTGCTTTCACCAATAACTTTCTTTTGGCTGGGGTTACCTATTACAACGGGGGTCTTTCTCATATACGGAATACTACGCAAAGAATTAACGCTCGTTCTATTAGCTTTGTTTGCAGGAGATTTAAGTACATTTTTACAGCCGCATCAAATGATCGTTTTTAGCTTGGTAACGATGTTATATATACCCTGCTTGACAACTATTGTCGTAATTGCGAAGCAAACTAGTTGGAAATATGCAATCCAACTTGCATTGCTCGAAATATTCATAGCAATATTTATTGGTGGTATAATCAACTGGGGATATGTGTTATTTACCAGCCTTTAACCATTTTCTTTCAAATCTTATAAATTTAAATTACTGTCAATATAATTTACATCATAACATAACAACAAGTTAATGTTAATGAAAGTACGAATAACAACTCCTTGTCGAATACATTTATCGCTAATCGACGAAAATGGATATACAGGAAGGGTTGATGGCGGCATCGGGCTAATGCTGGACAAGCCAAATGTTGTCTTTGAAGCCTCAAATTCAGCAAGCGAATTTCAAATAGAATGTAATCATTATTATCGTGAATCGATTGATGTTATTAACGAAAAGGCTTCAAAAGTCTTTAAAATGTTTAACATCAGCAATAAAAATTTTCACTTCAACCTAGAAAAATATTATCCAAGTCATGTGGGTTTAGGCTCAAAAACCCAATTGAGTTTGGCGATTGCAACTGCGATAACTTTATTAAAAAATAAGGAGATAACCGTTTGTAATCTTACAAAACTAGTGGAAAGAGGAGGTACTTCCGGTATTGGTTGGAGAGGCTTTGAAAAGGGTGGCTTTGTATTAGATGCGGGTCACGAATTTGGAATGGGTAAAGAAAAAGAAACATTCTTGCCCTCTTCGGCTTCTAATTCTGCAGATCCGGCTCTAACGATTTTAAGATATCCCATACCTGAACATTGGCGATTCGTGATAATTATTCCTAATGTGAAGAAAGGGGCGTATGGAGATGAGGAAGTGAGTATTTTTCAAAAATATGCTCCAATACCTAGAGAAGAAGTGAATGAGGTATCGCATCAAATTCTCATGAAAATTTTACCAGGAATAATAAAGCAAAATTTAACTTGTTTCGGAGAAGGATTGAAGAGAATTCAAAAAATTGGTTTTAAAAAAATTGAAATAAGCCTCCAACACGAAATTGTTAAAAATTTGCTTTCATTTTTAGAAAACTATGGGGTTAAAGGATATGCAATGTCGTCCTTTGGGCCGAGCGTTATCGGAATAACCGAGTCCGATTCTGAAGCCGAAGAACTAAGAAATGCCGTAAAAAAATTTCTCAAACCAGATAATGAACATGTCTATATTTCCCGTCCGAACAACACGGGAGCAAAAATAGAATTTTTTGAATGTGAATAGCTTAATGGACGAAAAAATATTCTTCTCTGAAAATTTAAGCAATAGAGAAAGAGCTTGTTTTGAAGCGGGAATTAAATTAGGTGCTCTTTACCATATTTTATGTGGAATTCCAATATCTTCTGATGTGACAGTAATTTCTTCCATCGAACGAGGGATAGAAGCTGCAATTTCTTGTCAACCTTATGTAAAACGAGTTAAAATCTCATTAAATCTGGAGAAGATCAAAGGAAGGAAAGAAAATGAATTTGATTACGATGAAGTATCGGGAAAAATTATCAATGCTCATTTAATCCTTCAATACGAAAATGTGATTTTAGAAGCGAAAATCGATTGGATCGAAGATATGGATTATCCTCTAATGTATATTGAAAAAATATACGATTCAAATCGATAAAAAAAGAATGTTCAAAGGTTATTTGGAAAGAGGGAAGAAATAAAAAATCTTAATAGAAAAACAATCCTTAATATGGAGCCCCTAAATAGCGATTTATTAAATCAACTGTTTCTAAAGCTTGATAATTTTTCCCAAATCTTTTAATATTATTTATATTACTCGTAAGCTGAGACTTAAGTTCATTAAATAAAACTTCATTTTGTCTTTCTCGAGCTATTTTTATTCTGGTTGCTATAATAATTGATTCCAAAGCAAGATTCTCTGCACGATTAAATAATTTTGCCGAGTTTCTAAAAAATTTTATTTTTAAGGGTTTTAAATAGAATTCAATCAGAGAAACATCTCCTAATAAATCCTTTTTTATGACAGAATTTTCTTTTGAAACAACACATATGAGCACGGCCCAAGATTGTTTGATAAAAGGAATTGATATTTTTGAGGGTGATGAATCAGAATTAAACAAATAGCTAAGCTCCTCGTATTCGTAATATTCCCTTGGGAAAATAATGCCAAGATCCTCGTTTTTTAAAGCAGATAATGCGTATAAATGGATGTCGTCTACAAGATTGATGGTTATGATTTTGGTTTCTTTTAGATTTTGTAGCGTTTTTGTTTTTGGAAACGGCTTGATCGTGATAAAATTATCTTGGGTGAGTCTGATACCCATTGCCGAGGTATTAGGGATTTTTTTTATTTTTGAAATGGTTGTTGCTAAGATTTCGTATAAATAATTTGGTTTGAATCCTAAATCGATAGGATAAAGATTTTTAGTATCCATCACATTTACTAAAGGAATTGGAGTAAAAAATGTTTTATAATTTGTAGGATTGATTCAAATAAGTCATTAAAAATAAACAATAAACAATGATTGATTGATGCGCGTTCTCGGGATCGATCCTGGTACTAAGTCGTGGGATTTCTATGGCTTGGATTTCAGCAAGGAAAAAGAAAAAATTATATTAGACGCATCGATTCCCTCTGCTGAACTCATTCAAAAACCTGAAAAAGTAATTTCGTTATTGAACTCCGTTGGATCAATTGATCTCATGGTTGCACCAAGTGGATTCGGTCTTCCCCTTAAAAGAGTAGAAGATTTAACGGAAAAAGACCTATTTCTGACTTTACTCAAGTTTGATAGCAAATATAAAGATAAGCTTTTAGGCTTAGGAGATGTCTTACGACTTATCAAGTCCGCTGGGTTTTCAGCGATGATAGTCCCTGGAGTCAAGCACCTCCCCACCGTTCCAAGATATCGCAAGGTTAACAAGGTTGATATGGGCACTGCCGATAAACTATGCACGGCAGTTGTAGGAATTCGAGATCAAATGCAAAGGGATAAAAAATTACCTCAAGAAACTAATTTTATCATGATCGAGGTTGGATATGGATTTACGGCCGTTCTTGCTGTTGAAAACGGTCAAATCATCGACGGTATTGGTGGTTCTAACATTATGGGATTTAGAGCCTGTGGAAGCTTAGATGGAGAATTGGCTTATTTGATCAAAAATATCGAAAAAAAAAACATTTATCGGGGGGGAGTGGCATACATAGCGGGTTATGCAGATATGGGCTTGAAAGAAATAGCACTACTAGCAGAAAAGGACGATCAAACGAAAATGGCTCTTGATGCTTATATTTCAAGCGTTAAAAAATCGGTATACGCGATTGCTTCATCTTTCTCAAGTAAGGATAAAATCACGGAAATATTATTAGCTGGTAGAGGTGCTGAAATTCAATATTTAAGAGAAAACATTGTTTCGTCACTCAAGGATATTGCTTCCGCAAGATTAATGAGTTCCTATAGTCAAATAGCAAAGAGAGCGGCTCAAGGAGCTGCCTTCATTGCCAACGGTCTACTAGGTGGAAACCTAAAAGCCATTACGGCTAATCTTCAATTAAAAGAAGCTTCAGGGTCGATATTGGATGATATTTTCATCCCGTTTGAAAAAGACAGGTTAATGAGTGATCTAAATTAATATCCTAATTATAACTGGTGAGCAAAGTAAAGCCATCGTAGAAGAGATCGTAAAATCGATTAAAAATCACGATATAACTGTTTACATGGCGCCTATTTCGGTTTCAGCGTTTTTATCGGAACAAATGACCGATGAAATTATTAATACTATTTCTTTAAGTGATTATTCCCTAATCCTTATTCCTGGATTTGTTCAATGGGATACTTCTCAATTAGAAAAAAAATATTCAATCAAAATTCGGAAAGGTCCAGAATTTGCTTCAGACATTCCCACAATAATTAAAAACATTGATATTATTGAATTATCAAATGAAATACCTGCTAATAGACTCTACGAAGCATCTGGTAGATCATTATATCATCAAATTGTTAAAGACGCATTTCTTCAAGCTGAAAAATCTTTAGATCAATCAACATTCTATATTAACCAGAATCGCTCGAATATCATAATAGGGGGTGGGCTACCTCCCCCTATCATTGCAGAGATCGTAAATTCTACCGAAAAGAGCGATGAAAATATTTTAAAAAAAGCTAAGCACTACATCAAATCTGGTGCAAGCATCATTGATATAGGTTGCATATCAAATAAACCAAATCCAGAAAGAGTTAAAAAAATAATATCATTCCTTAGAGAAAAATTTGAAGTTTTATTGAGCGTGGATTCAATGGATCCAGGTGAAATTTTAGCCGCCGCTGAAGCTGGTATTGATCTCGTGTTAAGCGTTGATCTTGGAAATTATGGTGATTTATTAAGCCTTCCTAGAGATCTTACTCTCGTTATTTTACCAACAAATGTAAAACAAGGATATTTCCCAAAGAATCCGTCTGAACGGGTTAAAAACTTACTCGATCTTACGAAAATATTATTAAAACTCGGATTTACAAAACTCATTGCAGATCCCTTGTTAGAATCTCCCATAGCACCTGGAATTTCCATATCGCTTGAAACCTATTTTCTTTACAACATGACAGTTTCCAAGGGAAATAATAAAGAATTACGCTTACCACTCTTCTTTGGGGTTTCGAATGTGGTAGAACTCGTGGATGTTGATTCTATTGGTATAAATGGCCTTCTTGCCGCTATTGCTATAGAATTAAATGTTGGCGTTTTATTTACCGTGGAACATAGCGCTAAACTAATGAACGGAGTAAGGGAGCTAAAAGAATGTGTAAAACTGTGTTATCTTTCAAGAACTAAAAAAGTTCCTCCAATAAATATAGGTATTGATTATTTTAGCGCCAAGGGAAAAATTAATCCAATTTCCCTTGATATTGATGAAAAAAGATCAATCGTTGTCAAGGAGCCAAACAAAGGTTATTTAATGGATGAAAAAGGATATTTCAAGATATATGTAAATCATTATGCAGGATTAATCTATGTATTATTTTTTTCTAATCAACACGAATTGAAATCATCCTTAATGGGACAAGACGCAGAATCTTTGAGTAAGAAAATTTTGGAATTGAAATTAACAACTGATATCTACCACGCAAATTATATAGGTCGGGAGTTAAGAATGGCAGAATTTTGCTTATTGTCAGGAAAACCTTACCTACAAGATGAATAACGCTATGGAAATATTTTTATAGTTCCTCCAAACTATTTTAACTGGAGTTTAAATATTGTTAATTGCATTAAAATAATGATTTCGAGCGTGTATTAAATGAAAATAGGCATTATTGGTACGGGTAAGGTTGGAACGAGTTTAGGAAAAATTTGGTTTGAAAAAGGTCAAGAAATATTTTTTGGCTCAAGAGATCCCTACAAAGCAAGCAAATTGGCTGAAACTTTTAACGATAAAATTATAACGGGAACACATGCAGATGCCTCCAAATTCGGAGAAATTATAGTACTCGCAATTCCATGGTCTGCCGCAGAGGAAACCATTTCTTCTTTAGGCGATCTTAGCGGGAAAATAATTATAGATGTGATAAACGCCGTTGCACCGAATCTAGGAGGATTATTGATTGGTCATACAACTTCTGCGGCTGAAAAAATTCAAAGCTGGGCTAAAGGGGCTAAAGTGGTGAAAGCTCTAGGTGCATTTGATCCAGAATTTCTTTCAGAAGTTAAAAATAGGACGCCAAAACCAAGTCTTTTTATATCAGGAGACGATGCACAGGCAAAGTCTAAAGCAAAACAACTAGGAGAACTCATAGGATTTGAAGTCGTGGATTGCGGTCCTCTTAAGAATGCGAGATTGCTCGAACCAGTTGGAATGTTATGGATCGAACTTGCTTATAATCAAGGTATGGGTCCTGGAATTGCTTTTAAGTTATTACACCATAGAAAATTGCCCGAATAATAATAAAATTAAATAATTTCGGAACAAACCTCGATTATAGCCCCAGGTTCGAGGAGAGGATTAAATTCAACCATATTCGTCCTTAAATTCTTATTATGCGCCTCAAAAGCCTCCTTGTTGGCGTATTTTTCGTAAAAAAGAATGACATTTTTCTCTTTTTGAACCGTGTGTGTGATGTATTCCAAGCATCCAGGTTCTGACGCCTTTATTTTCGGGATGACTTTCTTCAATATTGAAATTGCTTCTTCCATTTTTCCTTCTTTTACTACGACCCGAGCAATAATCGTAATTGTCATGATATTTTTTCTCTTTTCATTTATATATTTTTAAATTCGATATTTAGCAAGGTTTTTGCTTGCTTTATAATTTTACTAATTAACATTCAAAAATGTTTTAAAAAATTATGGGGAAGAAGTAAATCGATTTATGAGTAAGAGCTCAGCGTTAGGTATTAGTGGGATTATCATAGGTGCAGCAGGTTTGGGATTAACTTGATTTACTTTTGGTCTTAATCAGGTTCAAAACACTGATAATGACTTGTTTTTCTATTTTAAAATAAATAAAGAGGCGTAAAAACATTATTTTAAAAAGAGTAGAGTTAATTTAATAAATTTAATATTTAATGAAATTTATCTCCATCTTTTTTTCTTTTTCTTGCGCGTGATACCATCACCCTCGATTTTAGGGGTTATATCAACATCACACTCGGCAACGATAAACGCTAAATATACGGGGCCATAATTTCCAAAACGGGGATCAGAATGGACAGAGAAATTAATATCAATCACTTTTGCGTTATTATCTGAGTCGCGCAAAATTCTTAAATTTTTATTGAGTTTTCTTGTAAACTCTGAAGGGTCGTCGTATTGACCTCCGACCACATACACTTGCTTCATCCTGATAATATTCTCAAACGGAGTAATCTTTTCTATTTTTCTTCACCTTTGGGATTCGATTTTGATGAATTTATTTTAAGGAAAATTCACATTTTCTGGTATTTAATTAAAGGATAAAGCACTCTTATATTTTTAATTTTTATGTTAGAACTAAAAAAAATTATTTTTTGTTAATAAATCGAAATAATATTATATAAAGTATCTCTTTGTGCGGGAATCTTTCCTGCTCCTTTGATGATTTCGATTATCTGGCTAGGAGGCAAATATTCTCCGTGAACTGCACCAGCGCTTTTTGAAATGTTCTCTTCCATTAAAGTACCCGAAAAATCGTTTACTCCGTAATTAAGAGATTCTTGGGCTAATTTTGGTCCTAATTTAACCCAGGAACATTGCAGATTTTCGATGTAATTATTAAAAAAGATCCTTGAAACAGCGTAAAGCCTGAAATCGTCGATATAATCGTGATGTTTTAATGGATGCTCTACCGACTTGGACAATATGGGATTTTCCTTCATGTAAACTAATGGAACGAATTCCGTGAAACCCTTCGTTTCTTTTTGGATGTTTCTTAATATTTCGAGATGTTCTACTATGTGATTCAGATCCTCGATATGTCCGTACATCATTGTTGAGGTTGTTGGAATGTCTATTTCGTGGGCTATTTTTATAACATCTATCCATTGTGCCGTATTTATTTTAGAAGGACAAATAATGCGTCTAATCTCGTCAACTAATATCTCCGCCGCCGTTCCTGGCATGGAGCCTAGTCCGGCCTTTTTGAGCTCTTTAAGAGTGCTTTCAATTGAATCTCCAGTTAATAGCGACATGTGGAACACTTCTTCGGGAGAATAGGCGTGAATGTGAATACCGGAATTTATTTTTTTAATAGTTTTTAATATATTTTTATAAAATTCAAAATCTACCTCTAGATTAATTCCTCCTTGCACGCAAATTTCGGTACAGTTAAATTTTAAGGCTTCAAGAACCTTTTTCTCGATTTCGTCGATTGAGAGCAGATATGCTTCGGAGGAATCCCGTGGAACGCTAAAAGAACAGAACTTGCATCCGTGATTACAAATATTTGTAAAATTAATGTTTCGGTTTACGACAAATGAAACCATATTTTTCTTCTTTTCGGAGCATATTTCTGTTGCTACATGTTGGAGAGCGAGTAATTCGTTTCCTTTTGCTTTCAATAATTTCAAGGCGTCGTTTGGGGGTATTTCGTCTCCTTTTAAAGCAGATAATAGGATCTTCTTCACGCTAGACCTTGCTTGATCGATCAACTGGTACGATACAGTCATTTATAAGATTATATTATTAATTTTTTTTTTAATAGTTTCCGAACAAAACCCTGGTTTATTAATGAATTTCTCGTAGATTGGTAATCTTTCAACTAATTTATATCCAATATTATTGCAGGAATTTTCTAATCTCGAAATTTGTGGCCATGGTTGAGAAGGATTGACTAAATCTTCCGTGAAGGGCGAAATTCCTCCAAAATCGTCAATGCCCATTTCGATAAATTCTTTTTCCATTCCTGGAACTAGATTGGGTGGAATTTGAACGGATATGTTGTTTTCAAATAAAATTTTCGCAATACCTACAATTTTAAGCATTTCCTCAAAATCAAGAGGTGCAATCGGTTTATAAGGAATACCTGGTTTTTCAACGAAATTTTGAACGATAACTTCTTGGATGTGTCCATATTCTTCGTGAATCTGTTTGATGAGTATCAAGTCTTTAATTCTTTCTTCGATAGTTTCACCTATACCTAGTAATAATCCCGTTGTAAACGGGATTTTTAGCTTTCCTGCGTTTTTAATGTGCTCGATTCTTTTTTCTGGAATCTTTCCAGGAGACGATTCGTGCACTCCACCTTTTTGAAAGAGTTTTGGGCTTGTACTTTCTAACATAAGCCCCATGCTTGCGTTGAAATCCTTTAATTCGCGCATCTCTTCGAAAGATAACATTCCAATATTTGTATGGGGTAAGAAGTTAAAATCGAGCAAGTAAGTACAAATGTCCTTAACGAATTCTATGAAATCACTACACCCCTGTTGTTCTAATTTTTCTTTAACTTCTGGAAAGCTATCTGGTCTTTCTCCTGAGATGAGAAGTGCTTCTTTGCAATCGTAATGTAACGCTTGTTGGATCAAGGTAACCATTCTCTCGTTGTCCAACACTATGATATTTCCCTCGCCGTTGATTTTTGGGATTTTATAGTTAAAAAAACAATAACCACATTGATTTTCGCAGTAGTTAGAAAGTGAAAGCGTGAAATTTCTGGAATATGTGATGATATTTCGCTTTTCTTCAGGAAGTCTGGATTTAATCTCTACAACTTGTTGCTTTATTTCCTTGATGGAGAGAGTATTTAACTTTTCGAGAGTATTATCTATCATTTCTTTATTTCCTCGTATATCTTAAAATTATATAATTATCCCTAGAACGAACATTAGTTAATATGAAACGAGGTGCCTTGAGCATGCTATCAAATCCTTCTCCTTCAACGAGACTAGTTGCTTCCTTTCCTCCAACGACCCAAGGAGCGATGGTGAGTCTCATTTCGTCTATTAAATCGTCATTAATAAAACTCCAGTTCAATGTACCCCCGCCTTCTAATAAAATCGATTTGATTCCTAATTCAGATAAAAGGGGCATCAATTTCAATAAATCAACGCGTGAACCTTTTCCAGCTTGGACAATCTTGACCTTATTTGACTCGAATTCCTTTATCCTTTCTTTAGGGATGTTTTCCGTGGTGCAGATGATTGTTGGATAAGTATCTGGTTGGAATGTAATCACATTTGATTTTAAGGGTATCGATAAATTACTATCAATAACTATTCGATAATAACCAGAATGGTCGTAATATTTGATGTGGAGTTTTGGATCGTCCTTGAGGATTGTTCCCTTTCCGACCAGTATAGCGTCAACTTCGGTGCGAAGTTTATGAACTTCTCGCCAGTCTTCTTCATCTGATAACTCGGGATCTCCTGCTTTAGACGCAATCTTTCCATCAATGGTCATTGCGGCACTTAAAATGAGGTAGGGTTTGCTCAAATAGATCAAGAAATTCAATTAATTCCTATCGTATTATCTGGTATAAGGAATGAAGAGATAAAAATATCATCCAATTAATTTACAAATTTCAAAATTTTAATTTCGGGATAATAGAGCTTTAATTAACCTAAAAAAACCTTCCTCGTGAGTTATTTTCAAAAACAAGTTTTCCATTGATGAATACTTGCTTGATATTATGAGATCCTGTTCTCTGAACTATTAGAGTTGGAAGGATCTCTCTATTAAGTTGGCAATAATAATTTGAATCTTCCAAATCGATTACAAAAAAATCTGCTTTTTTACCTTTTGAAATAGATCCAATATTTGAATCTAGTTTAAAAATCCTTGCGGGATTAATGGTCACCATCTTTAACAATTCAAGTGGTGTTAAAAGACTCGAATCACTATCCTTGCCTAATACCCTTGCTATTCGATACAAATATCGTAGTTCCTCGAATAAATCTGGACTATTTGCCATGAGATTGTCGGTACCGATTGCTATTGGGACCTTCAAACTTAGAACTTCAAGAACGGGCGGAAATCCAACGCCAAAATAACCATTACATCTTGGACAAAGAACCAATGAAATATTCTTCCTAATAATCATTTCGATATCTTTTTTTATTAATTGAGTTCCGTGAATCATCACATCAATAAGTTGGTCATTAACTATTTCGAATATTAACTCTTCGTCTCTTACAACTTCAGCACAATGACAAGCAACTTGTTTATTTTTAATTTTTTTAATTTCTTTCAAGATATTTTTTTCTTGAATTGAACCGTATTTGTAGCTAGATAAGCCAATTCCGTCAGTTAAATCAAATACTACTTCTATTTCATTAACGCTTTTGTATCTTCCAAATATTAAACACTTGATGGAAGAGTCTTCTAACGCCTCTTTTAGTAATTTGGCTCCCGCTTCTCCCTCCTCGCGAAAATCAAAAAAACAAGTGATTCCATTAGAAAGTAGCTCTCGAATAGCGTGTTTAATGCCTACAATCTTGGTTAATCTATCTGTTATAGATAAGAGATAGTGCTTGATGCCATTCGGTGGAGCGACCACGTCCTTGAGTGGCTTGTTGAATCCTTTTTCTTTGGCAAAACTGTCTCCAATATGAATGTGAGAATTGATAAAACCTGGAACGATTATTTTGTCTCTGAGAATTTTATCTTCGATGTTTTTATGAATTAATTCCACGATATTTCCATTTTCGTCAATTTCTATTTGAATATCTTGTTTGAGTTCCAGTTCCTCTCCGATAAAACCGTATTTAAAGAAGAATGTTTTGTTAGACAATAATTCAACCTGTATTAATTTTATAAATATGTAAAATGATTATGTCGATAATATAGTATTGCATGAGGTGGAGAAGTGATATTAAAATAAAATCACTATAGTTAATTTGAGAATCTTTTTTAAATTTGACATTAGAATTCGTATAAGGTTTTCTTTAAACGAATATTATTTTATTTATCAATTGGTTTTCTATGTTCTTAAAGATGTATTTTTATAATACTTTACCGTAGGATATGCCAAAGTGTTAAAATGAATTCATCTTTTTCTTACTCAGAATAAGTGATTATTATCTAGAAATAGCATGTATGAATTTAAAAAAGACTTGCAAGACTCTGGAAGCTTGGTAGATATTGCTATCGATAAAGTCGGTATTGTGAATGTGGAAAAAAAGGTCGATGTAGTTCATAAAAACAAGCACTACTCGTTTTATCCCCGAATATCTGCCTTGATATCTCTTCCAGCTCAACAACGGGGAATTCACATGTCAAGAACATCAGAAACCATAGAAGAAGTCATCAACGAGGTAATATTTCAGCCAACACCAACAATAGAGCTTGTGGGAGATAGGATCGTTAAATCTTTATTAGAAAAACATCCTTATACCACTAAAGTTGAAGTTAAGCTCGAAGGTAAGATAATCGTTCAAGTTAGGGAAAATTCCCATAGAAACATCCAAAAAGCCTACGATATTAGTTCTTTCGTCAAGGCTCGTAAAGACGAAACTGGCCATATGGACTATAACTATTTTATTGGTGCTAGCGCAGTTGGAATGACCGTGTGCCCGTGTGCTCGCGAGATGTCGCAGGAATTCGCCGAAGAGTTGATAAAAAATAGAAAGGACATCGAAGTGTCCGATGTAGATATCAAAAAATTAATCAATTTGCTCCCATTTTCTTCGCACAATCAGAGATCCAAGGGAACGATAGTAATGCAAATCAAGGATTTAAACAGCCATGTGATCGATGTTCTTGATATTATAGATGTGATTGAAGAAAGTATGAGCGGAAAGATCCAATCCGTTTTGAAAAGACCCGAAGAAGCCGAATTAGTACGATACGCTCATTTAAAGCCCTTATTCTCAGAAGATGTAGTGAGAGAGATGGCTAAAAATTTTCGTTTTAAAATCCTGGAAGATTTCAAGGACTTGGACGACGACTTTAAAGTCGTTTTTAAAATTGAGAGCTACGAGTCTATTCACCCTCACAATGTCTATTCTGAAATGAAAACAACCGTGGGAGAATTAAAAAAAAAGATAAAAATCAATTGAGGGAATTTTTAACTCTTTTATTTTGATTGAAATCAAAAAATCAGCAATTTAAA
>JAFGGO010000108.1 GCA_016930515.1 Promethearchaeota archaeon
ATTTCCTTGATTTTGTTTTCAATATTTTTAAATCTTTCCTTGATCTTATCAAGAGCTGAAATAATTTCTTTCTTGACATCTGCATCTTTTTCTCGTGCCAAGGCTTTCTTTAATTCAATAGTTGTCCAAACGGTAATTTTTTTATTGTTTAATATAAAGCAAATATTCTGGAGTAGCATTATCGTTTTTTGTCGCTCTCTCCAATATTTTGAATCTAACTTGTATAATATCTTGATGATTTCGTTCTCGATTTCAACTTGATATTCCTCGAATAATCTTTTAAAAACCAAGGCAATCCCGTCTCGGACGTTTTCAGATGGATTTTCAAATTCCTCAAAGATGTAGTTAAAAATCGTTCCTATTTTCTTCTGGCTCAAGTGATATAGAGCGTGTATCAAGTTAGATCTATGTTCTTTATTGCTAGTTTCCAACAACTCGTGAATGAGATTGGACCAGATTTGGTCGAAGTTATTTTCAGCAATACTCACCAAAGCGTCAATAACTTTAATTTGAATTCGATACTCATCTTCTTCAAGTAGTTTTATGAGTTTCGGGATTATTGGTATCACTTCAGATGATTTTTCCTTTCCAATTTCTCCGAATAACCATATAATAAGCTCTTTTACCCGGGATTCTTCGTTGTAAAGAAGGTTCAAGAGCACGTAAAATATTTTATCTTTAGATAAAAAATAAGTGCTAAGGATTTTTAATAGTTCTGCTGCTGATCTGGCAACATCGTCGTCCTCGTCGCGCAAGTTAAGGATGGCGATAGATAATAAAGGTTCTAAATCTTTTAATTTGGTATAATCTTGATTGAGAATGTTTTGCAAGGTTTTTATAACATTAAGTTTTACCTTCCAATCGTTATCCATTAATTTTTCTGTGAATTCGTCGATCATTTTTTGCAAATCGCTTTTGTCGATGTGTAGAGATAGGATGAGGTTACCAACAATTTTTACTGCGAGTCTCCGCACAATAGCTTCTTGATCGTAATAACGCCCCTTGATTTTTTCAATAAGCTCAATCAATAAATTTGGTCTATACATCGAAATTTGATAGAGGATTTCAAGCGTAACCAACCGTATCCATGAATCGTTGTTATTTATGAATTTTGTAACGTGATTGACCACTTCAAGCGCAATGGCAGGTGTTTTATCGCAAATCTGATTTAAAAGGTTCAGACTCTTATAAATTATTTCCGAATCTGTTTGAGATTCGATTAATTCAAAAATATTTTCGGTTGCCTTCTCGTAATTTCCCAGCAATATGAGTTTTTTTATACCTTTGGTATTTACAGCTAAAGACGTCACGATCGCTTCGTTCGAGGGGTGATTGATAATTTACCGTTATAATTTCATTTTTGAAAATTCAAATACTATAATTAATCTCACTAAGAAGTATATATAAATTTATAATTTTATAATTACTCGAAAATTGAATGGATTCACGAGTTGAATCTTATGGATCGCTTTTTTTGGACAATAGTACGGGATGGAACCTGGTATAATACTTTTCTTGAGGATTATCTGAATTAAAATAACTTAAAATCCTTGTATTCAAGCATGAACCGTTTATTAAAATGCAAGAAATCCCATATTTATCTATAAGAGTGGTAGCGTAATGATCCAAAGGTTTTGAGGACTTCAAGCAGTTTTTTCTGGTGGTAATTGATGATAGCATTTCGTTATTAACAAAATATAGAAATTCTTTGGAAGAAAAGTCTCGTTTTATAATATCTTCTTCACCTGATTTAATAAACACACCATCAATATTTTTGATTAAAAAACATTCTTTTAACCCTAAATTGTGGGCTAGATAGATCGCGATAGAATCCGAGGTAACGTCCCAAGAATGGGGGAGTGCGTCCTCGTGCCGCATCCATTCGTAAGGGAGAAAAAAGAGCATCTCCTCCAAATTCTGAGCTTTTAAGCGTTCTTTTAGACTTTTAATATTCCTCACACAATGTAAGCGTGTTATTTTCTCACATGCCTCAGTTCCGTTTCGATCCATGGCGTAAATTGCCATCCAATGAGCGAGTTCGTCTCCAAGACCAAACTCTTTATCCATTTCTCTTACAAAATTCGCTCTGGTACCTCCTCCAGGAACAAAGATCACTGTTGAGATGGTCCTTTTTTTTATTAAAGAATAAAACTGCTCGATTGTATTTTTCAAGTTATCGATGGTTTCTAGTATTGATCCTCCAAGTTTTGCAACTATTACTTTTTGACTAATTATCTATCCCCTATATAATGATTTATAATAAAATGCGCAACCAACAGCAAGGGCCGAAGAACTGATGCGATCGTGAATGTGGACCACATCTTCAAATCTTATAATATTGAGAATTCCGAGCATGTTCAATACTTTTTTAATTAAAAATTCACCCGCCAAACCAGTAATAACAAATTTGATATCACTTTTATTAAAAACAGATAATCTTTCTTTTAATTCATTCAAAAACGCTATTAACTCGTCCTTTATTATTTTTAATTGAGCATTATATATATACAATGCAATTGTTTCAAGTTCTTTTTGAGTAATTGTTTCTTTATCGAGACATATTACTCGAGCGAGTCTTGCGTAGCAATCTTCAATCGATTTCGTTCGATTGTCTGCGGTTTCTATAAAGTATTCTTTTTCTGATATGTATCCCAGAACTCTATGCACATCAGCAATTAACGCAAATTTTTCAAAGGATATCCTTAAATGCTTACCCTTATAAGGTACGAAATGGGTTATCGAGGGGATAGTAGCTCTCAAACCACCAGTGTAAACCAACTCGTGGTGCATGATTCGAGATACATCGTCTTGTCCTACAGTAACGGGAAGAGAATCTAAAATTGGGATGATATCAATTGTTGTTGATCCTGCGTCTATTAAAACGCATAGGGGCTCGTAATGACCAAGAAATAACGCTGTTGAAACCCAATTCGCAGCCGCAAGACTAAGATAGGATTTTCTCGCTTCTTCGATTCTGAGATATTCGTTTTTATTGCTTATAAAGCGTAGTTTATCTGCTTTAAAAACTTGTTCTAACACATTGAGTATTCTTAGGATTCCTTCCTTTTTCGTTTGAAACGCATCGGAAAGTTCCGCAGTGATGGAAACACATACAAAATCGAAATTATTCTCGTCGATATTAAAACCATGCGTGCAATTTGCAGTAATTATTTTTAGCATCCTTGGAATATCATTCAAATTATTTTCCCAAAAGGGAAAATATTCTATACAAGAATAAGAATTCACGATTTCACCGTTTTTAAAGCTAACAATCGCGGCTTTTGTATTTGCACCCCCAATATCTAAACCCAAGATTATTGGATCTTTCATTGTTCAAATCTCTCTTGCAAGTGAAGAATTAATTCTTGCGAATTTTCTCCCGTTAAGGCATTTGTCAAAAAATAACTTCCTTTTTTTAAATTAATTCTTTCAATAAGGTGATTAATTTCGGATTCTTTGGCCAAATCCATTTTGTTCAAGACGACAATGATTTCAATGTTTCCGTCTTTCGAAAAATTTTGCGTAATTTCTTGGTATAAATCCAATTGGGAATTCACACTATAACCAGAAGAAGGTGTCGGATCAAAAACGAAGATAATAACATCAGCAATGAGCTTTAATGCTAATATGGCTTGTAATTCAATGGCGTTTCTTTCTGACATGGGGCGATCTAATATACCTGGAGTGTCCATTATTTGAACTCGAATCTCTTCGAACCGCTTTTTGATGATCAAGTGTCCAAGAATTAATTTTTTCGTCGTAAATGGATATTCTTGTACTTCAATTTTTTTATTAGTTGAAATGAGCTTTACTAAGCTGCTCTTACCAACATTCGGCGCTCCTGCACACACGACGCACGGTTGCGTGTAATCTAACGAGGGGATGCTTCTTAAGGCTCCTCTTAACCCGTTGAGATATTTTAAATTCTTATCTTGCTTATATAATATCGACGAAACCCTTCCAAACGTCGCCCTCCTGATTTGATCTCCTTCTTTCGGTCGTTCTATCTTGTTCAATTGTTTGACGGATTCCCTTTCAATCTTACTAAGAACTGGTAATATTCCATTTAATTTTCCCAAGGTTAATTTTAACTCGTCAGCATCAACAAGGATCGAAGCGAGTTCCCTGTAGAAATCTGGAAGTTCGTCAATTATTGGAACGCTTTTAATAATCTTTAATATTTTATCGATAATAACCTTTATAGCAACCTTGATTCGTTCGCCTTCTTTTTTCTTTGCCTTAATGAGAATCGGAGCATTAGTTGAAACCTGAGTAGAACTTCTCATGGCTTTTTTAAACGCAATATCGAGCACTTTTTGGGAGGTTGGTAAGTACGCAAAATTAAGGAAGGGATTGTCCATTATTCTCACGAATCGTGTTATTTATCTTACTAGATATAAAGTAGCATTCAATATTACTTTTTTGCTTTTTTCAATTACTTCAATCCCTTGGCTCCAAAGCGATGTACTTCGTTCCATGTTTATCATGACAACTCGGACAGAAAATAATAATGATGTTATTCTGATTTACCTAAATTAGAAAAATTAAAAAATTTTAGAATATTATATATTTCAAATAAAGAACTAGTCAATTAGGAATTTGAAAGCAAATGGAAAAAACTAAAATTGGAATTTTAGGAGCAACGGGAGTAGTAGGTCAAAATTACATCAAGCTACTCTTAGATCACCCGTGGTTTGAAATTATTGATGTTGCTGCTTCTCCAAGATCTGCTGGTAAGACTTATCTTGAGGCTGTAAAGGATAAATGGCAAATGCTTGTCCCAATTCCAGAAAATTTGAAAGGATTAATTGTTCGAGACGTGCAGGATTTTAACTCTTTGAGCAAGGATGTAAGTTTCGTGTTTTCTGCAATGGATCTGCCAAAAAAGGAAGAAACTCGAGAAGTGGAATTCAAATACGCTCAAAAAGGTATCCCCGTCATAAGTAATAGTTCAGCAAATAGATGGACTCCAGACGTACCAATGTTAATCGGCGAAATAAATTACGAGCATGTGAATGTAATTCCCATTCAAAAAAAGAACCGGGGATTTACAGATGGATTCGTTGCGGTAAAACCAAACTGCTCGCTCCAAAGTTATCTCACTGCGATTTACGCGTTGGAAAAAGCGGGATTCAAGGTGAAAAAACTCATCATAACGACGCTTCAGGCAGTTTCAGGTGCGGGATATCCAGGAGTACCCTCTCTTGACATGATCGACAACATCGTACCTTATATTGGTGGAGAAGAAGAAAAAACCGAACAGGAACCCATGAAAATCTTGGGAACTATTGGAGATTCAGGTATTATAAACGACGAATCGATTAAAATTAGTGCGAATTGTACACGCGTTCCCGTGACGGACGGTCATACGGCTTGTGTTAATGTGAAATTTAAGGATAAGATTCCCTCAAGCGAAGAAATAATCAGAATCTGGAAAGAATTTAGATCCGTCCCCCAAGAATTAGACTTGCCTTTTGCACCAAAACAACCAATCATATACTTAGACAATGATAATCGACCACAACCTAAAAAGGATAGGAATAACGATAAGGGAATGGCAGTTACCGTAGGACGCTTGAGAAAAGACACGGTATTCGATTATAAATTCATCGCCATGAGTCATAATACTATTAGAGGTGCTGCGGGAGGAGGAATTCTGAACGCAGAGTTGTTAAAAGCGAAAGGATTCATAAAATAATCAAGTTCTACCCCTTTTTTATTTTTAGTTAATAATTTTAGATGATGTCCTCTTTTTATCTTAAATGCGCTTGTTTATATAATAAAGTAAGAGAATAAAGAAGTCAAGGATAAAATCGAAATAATTAAGATCAGGGAAAACAACACTATTACAAGTCCAATAGCGTACATGAATGAAAGGATTTGCTCGTGATATTAAAATAATTTAACCGCGTGAATCGCACGAGGATTTAAATTCGGTCAAGATTTATCTTGATTTTTGGAAACTATGAATTAGCCTTTATAATATAATAAATTTCTTTTTTAAAATTCGTGTTTGTCTATGACAATCGAAGATAAAACCTTGAGAATCTTGAAAGAACCCGAATTTTTAAAGAAAGTTATAAATGGAGTCTTTGGATGCGTGTTGAAGTAATTATCGTTCCGCATTAATTTTAAAATCCTTATAATATTCAAAAAATTTAAAGTTGGTGTCTGAAAAACGAGAAGATGAATTATTTTCGTCAATAATAATTTATCTATCTTGAGAATTAAAGATGGTGTGCCGTGGATTTCCGAAACTCTGAATCTTATTGCGGCTAAACTATTATTCTCACCATCAATGATTATTTTATCTTTATTAACTGAGTGTATCTTCCTTAAGGCACCATTTTCAAAATCAAACAAGATACTTCTGACTAAACTAGACATTATATTGTTTTTTCCTTTATTTCCATGAATATCGGTGAATAAAACTAGTATTTTAGCGTTTAAGCCGAACGAACTAAAAATGGCTTGAAAAAAAGTAGTTGGAATCGACCAATGCGATAATTTCTTGATATTTAAGTTAAGACCTAAAATTCTCAAGAAAAATCGCTTTAAATTGAATAAAGCTATTCTTGGAGCTCGAAACCAGCGATTCTCGTAGCTACGCAATCCGAACAGGATCTTTTGCGCAAATAGTTGAAGCACTTCTTTATTTAATGGAAAATCAAGCCCAAACAAATCTAGTGCAATAGATATTATGTCCTTAAATTGAAATTGAAAGGCAACATTTAGCTCTTCTTTCTTGAGGATCGTATTCATCGTTTCTTGAGGCTTATCAAGGATGTACTTCATTTTTATATCATTAATTGGCGTTATTTTTACTTCAAATGGGATTTTTCCTGAAAAATATTTTCCTTTCGAAAGCTTCATTAAAAAATCGCCTTTTTCATGTCCAATTAAAAATCCAATAGATGCTTGGGGTAATAACTCCCCAATCAAGAGGGCCAATTCGGACAGGCGAATATTAGAGAGGATTGATAAGAGATCTTCGAGAAACATTATGACATTTGGTTTAGGATAGAACCAAATCAATTCGTTTTCAACTGCTTCCTGAACGAAATTGAAAAAGTTACGATAATACTCGAGAGTAGAATCATAAATATTAGCCGAATATAAATTATTTATCGCAATAAAAATATTTTCTTTAAAAACTCGAATGGAGCTTATTTTTACCTGTCTCTGATTAATAAATATCTGTTGGAGCTGGGTAAATAACAGTTCCTTATTTTTAAGATCAATATTTTGGTAAGGTGACTTATTATCATTGAATAATTGTAAGGGTATCTTTTCTAATGAGTCGTGAACTCCTGATTTTTTTGTTTTATATAAGAATGCGTGGGTAATCTTATCTTCATTCTGAGAGATAACGATGTCTAAAATGTTTTGCTGGTCGCTAATAAATTTAGGATAAAGGATCTTGGACAGTAAATAAAGTACTGAAGCATTTGCATCTATTGGAGTTAGTGGAATTCGCACTTCAACATCTTCTATCTGTTCTTTTGACTGAGTTCTTTTTCCGTTATATTCCAAAATCGTTTTCCAGATATTTTTAAATTCCTGATTTATCTCCATTTAGTTGGTCTCCCCTTTATTTTTCTTTAATTTTTGACTACATAAAGAGTTTAGAAGCGTCAGTACTGGCATGTTATTCTCGCGAAAATGTTCAAGAAATTGAGGTAAAGCATTTAAAGCCGTTGGTGGACAACCTTTAATCTCCAAGACATTTTTATTTGGTTTTAATTTTTGTTTTTTCTTTTTTGTTATTTTATCAACCCTAAAATCGCTATCTTTGGTCGATTTTATAGCACAATCTCCAAACACAATTATGTTATTTGATTGAGATACTGGTATAGGTGGTTTATCACCAAGTAGAAAAGATGTTTCTGACATGTATTTTAAGTCCTTTAAAAGTATTGTTTTCAAGAAGTTTAACAAGTAATAAGCTTGCACATGGCATCCAGAACACATCTGACCTTGCAGCACATTAATTTCATTAATATGAATGTCCGAGAGTATTTTTTGGCAGGGTTCTACAATTACCCCATAATCCTTGAGAGTACCATCAAGTTGGATTTTTGATAGATCAAAAGAACCCAAGCCTCTTTGATGGGCTTCGTTTAAAATTTCGTCATTTTCTGGAGCAACATTCAATAAATTTGATGTTATCAAATCCACGCTAAACGCGTCGTTTCCCACTACGATTGTTCCCGTTTTTACCATGTTAGAGTCTTTAAAAACGAAGGGTCCTGCGCCTTCTAATATGTAAAAGAGATCGTTTATTATCAAGGTTGGAATTTTTATCGAATACACATCTACGATTTTGGCCACCATTTCTTTCTTATATTGATCGGTTGCAAGGTATTCTGTATCACATGCTTTGTTACACTTGACTTCTTGGTCTTCGGGTGATATCAATGAATACGAGTTTAATATTGATGATGTGTGGTGAAAAAGCGGATGGACTTTAACTTGATTGAAAGAGATCAGTTTGTTAGATTCTAAAACCGTTTTTGGAATGTAAAAAAGGCGATTGTTCGCGAATATCTTCTCGGAGGTTTGCGATTTCAAAAATTTCTTCTTATCGTCTGTATCTGATAATCTATTACTATTATCTAGATAAGCTAGTTCTACGCCAATTTCTTTGAATAATCCTTCCAATCCTAAGGTTTCAGAAATATCCTTGATTGAGGTTCCTTCATAAGGAAAACTGCCAACATTGATTTTATTGGCTCCGGCATTTCGACACGCATCAATTAATTCCTTTAATGCGTCAAGATTAACGGTAGTCGGATAAGATTTAGGTAAATCCAAGGTAACCTTGATAAAGACATTATCTCCTTTGTCGATATGATTCTGAATTCCACCAATTCTTTCAAGACCTTTTAAAACGCTTTCTTGAGGCGTTTGTTCTCTAACGATCGCAACAATGGGTTGTTTTAAGTTCGTCGTGGCCATGTTAAATACTCGAAATAATTTTTATGTATAATTATAGTAGTTCCAAGTAATTTAATTCTTATTTTTGTGTTTTTTTACACTGGTTTTTTTATTGAAGCTTTTTCATTAACAAAAGTTATATATCTCACAACTCCTATCTATAATTGACCCATTTATAGTGTTTTCACGAGGAATTACGATGAATGAAAATCTCCCAATGGGCCAAAAGGGAGCCTTTATTGGCTCCTGCCATATTTGTTTGTTTCTTAAAGGAAATATGCAATTAATGAATTTTCTTATACTAAATATCAATAAAAAAAAGAGCTCAAGATGTTTTCCGCTTGAAAAAAAAAGAAATACTTATATTGGGAGAATTATATTTTCCCAAGGATTTCCTGGAAGCTCCTAGTTCTGGTTGTAGATAATAAACAAGTGTATAGTTTTCTTAATCGATCTTATGCATAAAAAACTAAATTATAATACATAACAGGCAATAATTTTTTAAGAAAAAGAGTTATTGAGAATGTGATCATTCACTTTTCTACCATAAACATTTATAAATAAACGCGATAAATAGTTTTATAAAGCTATAATGTAATTAACCAATTAGCTGCGTGCAAATTCAGAACCTTTCTTATTAATATTAGTGAATGGTTTTTCTTGCTCTACTAGCGCGCCTTAAACACGTGTTTATATGAAAAAGGAAGGAAACGACTCATTAGAAATAAAGATATCTAAAGGAGTCTATGTTGATGGGGGGATTGCAAGATTTATTAAAAATTTCAATAAATGGGGATATACGACGAAAATGTCTTGTTCTGCAATGATATCGGATGGACACAACATAAAGCTCGGATATAGACCATTTATCTCGTTTGAGCGCCCATCAGAAGAAGAAAGCAATCCCGAAGTCTATTTCAGATTTTTAGTATCTGTATTCAAGGAAGTCAATTATCTTGAAGAACTTCGATTACCCTACGACCCGGAACTAAGGGCATATTGGTACCTCAATTTCCAACCTTTAAATTCTAAAGATTTATCCGAAGTAAAAGGTCTTAATGCTTATTTACCTTACGGCATGCCTGACGATAAGATTTTCGAAAAATTCAAGGAATTACACTCTTTTTTACGACAAAAAGACTTTTTCAAGAAACTTTCGAGAAAGGAAACTAAGGACGGCGAAGATATAATTCAGATATTATAATGATTTTCTTAAAAATTTCACATACCATCAACAATCTGTGAATATTTCAAATCAAATCTTTTTTGCCTCCTACAAATTAAGCAATTTTTTATAAAATATTGGAAAAAAACTTATTAGGTTTTAATAATTGCTCTATTCATACACAGCAAGAATAAATTGAATGTACATGGCGATAAAAAAAGGAGATATAATCATGGTTCATTATGTTGGAACCTTTGACGATGGATCGGTGTTCGACAGTTCTGAAACACTCGGACGACCCTTCAAGTTCGAAGTAGGTGCAGGACACATAATTAAAGGTTTCGACGATTCGGTCCTTGGCAAGGAAGTAGGCGACGAATACTCGATCAGGTTAAAACCAAGCGAAGCTTATGGGGAATATCAAAAAGACTTGTTGGGTAAAGTACCAATTAGCAAATTTCCTAAAGACGCAGAGTTAGAACCAGGTATGATGCTACAAATTATAGATCAACATGGTAACGGTCATTTTGCCACCATAACGGAAGTCACGGAATTAGATGTGAGTTACGATATGAACCACCCAATGGCTGGTAAAACCCTAAACTTTCAAATTAATATCTTGGAGACTGGATGCGAACCCGACTTTTTCAGCTCTGGTTTCGAAAATGAAAGCCACGACCATTCTGATTGTGGAGATGGGTGTTGCGACGATTGTGGGCACAATCATTAATTATTTTTTATTTATACTTTTTATTGCTCTCATTATTAAAATTAATTTACAAATGAAATTTCTAAATCTCAATTAGATATAACAAATCAAAGGGGTCGAACCTATTATTACTTATAAAATTCTATCCATTACACATGAAAATAGGAGATGCGTGTCGATTATTGCAGGTAACAAAAGTTTCCCTTTATAAATATCAGAAAGAAGGGAAGATCTCGGGACACGAGCTTCCTAATGGTTATTGGAATTGGGATGATGAATTGATATATTCCTATTTTAATAAAAGTGTTAGTTCCCACAGCCTTCACTGGCAATGGAATAGCGGCGATGGTGTTATCTCCCCGAATTATTAAAATTTGCTGATATTTCCCGATTTTATACGATTCTTAATAGAACTTTATAAGTTAAACGGGTTCTAATAACATTATAAGAAATAGGAAAAAAATTAAGTATTAATTGTCAAATTTGACAACTAAGTAATGTTGTTTATTTGTACTTGATCGCCAAGAGAAGGTCGTTCTTCGTGATCTTCTTTCTGTTTGCGTGCATGGTGAACGCTCGAGCTTGTTCGGTAAGTCCAGTTGCAGTTTTCTCCAAGTGATCAATTAACAAGTCAACTGCGTTTCGGGCCACGATAGAAGCTCCTTGTTGTTTCATGAGTCGTCTGATTGGCGACCACGCAAAACTGTGTTTCTTTTTTGCCATAATTCATTCCTCCAATTTTTTTTTTAAAACGTTAGTTTTTAATTTATTTTTAATTTATTTTTTATAGTTCTTAGTTAATAATATATGGGAAGAGATATTTAAATGTTTTGTAGGGTTACGGTAAAATTTCGGAACTTTAACGAAAAAATTACGACAATATTTTTTTGAACATCATTAAAGGGCAATTTTTCTGCCAACATTCCATTGGTGATCACCAAAAAAAGCATGCATAATTTATTTTTAACATGGGTCGATCCACGCTCGAACAAGGTTATATCGCCATTAGACACTTTTTTCTTAGAATAGTTAGGACCGATAAAAAAAATAAGATCAAGAAAAATTGCATTACTATGAAATAAAAATGCGAATTTCGTGATCGTTCAAATCAAGTTATGATGGATATTGCATTTATGAATTATACATATCTTGGAGACTATTGTCTAGAATATAGTGCCTATAGAGATCATAATAAAAGTTAGAAAATTAAAGATGTTTTCATCAATCATATATTAATATTAAAAGTCATAAACAATTCACAAGGACATATTTGGGTTGAAGATAGGATAAAAGGAGACCATTCAAGAGGAAGTAATTTCGTAATAATCCTTCCAGATAAATTAAATCACTAAATTACATTTATAAATTCAAAAATCAACCAGAGTATTTTTATACAACAAGAACAATTAGCTAAATAATATTCTAAAAATAATGGAAAGATTATATATTACGATAATGAGGATCATGTAAACCTTAGAGAAACATTAAAAAAATATGACTATGAAATAAACCCTAGAATGGAGAAAATTGTCCTTGAAATAGAAAAAATCGATAAGATGCTCATTGATTCGTCTTTAACACCTCTGGAAAAAAGATATTTCTCGAAAAAAAAAAAACAACATTAGGGAGCATCATAAAAAGTATGATAAAAGATAAAAATAAGCTTGAAATCTATAAAAGGCAATCATGTGCTCAAATTCCATTGAAAAAAGAATTTTTTTTATTAGACGGATCAGAGAAAAAATCAAAAGACGAGCTATATGAATTAATTGCATACGAAAGTAAAAATAAGGAAGAAATAACCATCTTTTGTCCTGGTAAGGGAACGCTCGAGGATCCGCTAATAATTACACTGCCTAAGGATTTTCCTTGCAACAACATCGAATTCCGATTCGTGCCAGAATTTGTTGTTTTCAAGAACTCAGACTTCAATTCTGGAGAATGTATCATAATAATGTGCGATAATTTCACGATTATAAATTGCCAATTTTTTAAATTAAGCTTGAATCTATGTAAGGATGGACTCAATCTTGACAATGTAAAAGTGAATAACTTAATGAATATAGATGACACATTTAATTGTTTTTTAAAAGACTGTGATATAAATGGTTTGGTTCTAAAACATTCTTTTAGAAATCGATTACTTAATTGTACTATTGGAACAGTTAAAAAAAATGTTAACAACAGGGAAAATGTGTTTGAAGGGTTGAAAACAAGCGAAGAAGAGGCACAAAAAATATTGAAAACACAATATTACCCTAATTATCTAAAAATTACATGTTGGCCTATTATTGCATTTATATTTTTCATATTTCTGTACAATGCGGGGGTAACTATTTTCATAATACCTATAGGAATTGTTTTGGTAATGCTTTTTGTATTAATTTTAGATTTCCACACATTTAAGAAATCTAATAGCGAATATTCAGGAAATAAAATTCGAATATGATTGTGTTTTATTAAAATTCGATTTCTCAATTTTTTATTAATTAATTTCAAGAATAGCATAAAATTGATAGATTAAAGAATTAATATCACCAATTTTATAATTTTTAAAAGGAAAATTTTAATTAATTCTCGTGTATTATAAAACTAAAGTTATAAAGAAAACGAAATACTAAAAATATAAGGTTCGAAAAATGGGAGAAATAATGGTACCGGGCGCTGCGGGCGTGGCAATAAAGTGCAAGGATGGCGTGGTGCTGGCAAACGATAATCGCGCAACATGGGGATACACTGTTTCGAATAAAAACACGAAAAAAGTGTTTAAAATCACGGAAAACATAGGAATGACCGCTTATGGATTAATTGGTGATTATCAAATGCTCGTGAAGATATTAAGAGCTCAAGCAAACTTGTACACGCTCGATGCGGGTGATAAAATAACCACCAAAAGCATGGGAAAAATGGTTTCAAATTTTCTATATTCCAGAAAGATGTACCCTCTTTACACTAATCTCGTCATTGCAGGTGTAGACGATGATGGTCCAAAGTTGTACACCCTCGACGCGATAGGGTCCTTGATTCCGGATGATTACGGCACGACGGGCACGAGCATGCTATTGTCGATCGGTATTTTAGAAGCAGAATACAAGCCCGACTTGACCGTGGCTCAAGGAGAAAAGCTTGTAGAAAAAACAGTTCGAAACTCAATTAAAAGGGATGCCATGTCTGGTAATGGAATCGACATCCTCACGATCACGGCTTCGGGAGCCAAGGAAAAATTTATTGAAATTAAAGAACTTGGAGAGTAATCTCTTTTATTACCTTTATTCAATCCCAAAAGAATTTATTTTATGTACTTTTACATTATTTAATTTCGTTAAAATATCCAGGTAATTAGATTTGAATGTCTCTAACTATTTTTCATCCAACGAAAAGTGGCAGATTAACAACTTTTCAAAAGATGAACTGCTCGGAGTTAAACAAAAACTTGTCGATCTGAAAGAAAAAAGCACGGATAAACAAGAAATTGACGAATTTGTCGAACAAAGCTTATTCAATCAACAAATACTCGAAAGGTTCACGCGTTATCTCTCTTATGCTGATGAACTCACTCGTTATTTAAAACAAAAGAATTACAGGCTTCCTTTAACAGTTCTCACAGGTCAATTGAAGGATCAAATTGAACTCATATTAAAAAGTCTTTCCAATCTTATTCAAAACGCCCGAAATATAAAAAGATTCTTAAAAGACACCTCCTTTATAGATGAATTGCTAAAGCCAAGCCAAATCATGTCAGATAAATGTAAAGAAATGATCTTGGAACTCGATACTTTTAAAAACTACGAAAATCCAATATCTTCTGATGATATTGAATTATGGATCGATATAAATAAGATAAAAGACAATAATATAACACTTCAAGGCATACCTGATACTTTAAAGGCTTGGGACGAAATTCTCGAAATTAAGAATTATTTTGAATCTCTCACCAATATAGACAATAAGAAGAAAAAAAAAGGTATTGTTCATTCAATACGATTTTCAGACCTTTTCGATTTTCTCGTAACTAAATCAAAAGAACAAAAAAAAATTTTTGCTAATTTCGTTTACTTGCTACGAGAACAGGATATAATTCGCGAGTTCGAAGATGAGTTTATAAATGTCCATTTAAAAAAGGAAATTACTAAAGCTCTGAAGGATTTAATCGTTCCCATTTTTTCCAAAGTTGTTAAGGAAAAACTAAATGTTATCGTGGAAGAAACAATGGATGTCGACAAGCTTGCACCTCTTGGTGAAGATCAACAACATTTAGATGCAAGAGAATTACTAGAACAAAAATTAAGTGCTTTCCTCCCCCACCTTGCTTCATATTATTGTACTGGGCTTGAAAAAAAATATCAAGATATTATTAACGAAGTTGACGATTTAAATGAATTTAACAACATAATCGAGAATTACTCCTCTAAGATCGATATTTTCATTTCTATTATCAATTCAATTGAAGGAAAAGTCAAAATATTAGAATATTTACTCGAACCATACAAAAAAATAACGGAATCACTACGGAAAATTCTAACAAACTTGATTTCTGAGTTAGAAAGGAGGAAAAGCGAATACGAATATTATTTGAAAACCATAAAAAAGGAACGGTTAAGGGACAACATTAACTCTTTTGTTTCTGACCAAATTAAAAAACTCAACGAATATATTAGCGAATACGAGGACCAAACATCACTATTGATTCGAGAAGAATTTCCCCAAATAAAAAAAATGAGAAAAATCCTTGGTAATTGCAAAGAAAACATCCAGGAACTCAAAGCCGAGATTCACGCAAAATTAGATTCAGTAAAAAATAAAGACCTCGATATTCACCAAATAATTAAGCGATGGGAAGACAATTATAACAAGAAGAAAAATCAATTAAATTTCCTTTTATCGCTTATGTTTACAAAAATATTTAAAAATTTCAAAGAAATCATCGAAGAGGAAGAATCCTTTTTTGATAATATCGCAGATATCACTAATCAAGACAATTCTCTTGATGATTTGCCGCTTAATTTTACTTTATCGAGCGTTGTTGCGGATAAGATGACTGACGAAGAATTAAAAGACCGGTTAACTGAATTAAAAGCACGAATTAGCAAGAACGAAAAGACCATTGAACTTTATCAGAAAGAAATGTCAAAAATGGAAGATATCTTAGAAACTCGCGTGAAGTTGAGAGAAGGTATCACGGACTCAAATGTAAAATGCGCTGTATGCCATCAACTAATTAAGTTTGGAAAAGAAAACCTCATAAAATGTCCGTTCTGTGAGAGTGCCTACCACTATCTCTGCGTGGCCTCTTGGTTAGCAAAACACAATGCTTGCCCTACCTGCCAGAATGTATTTTTGGATCCAAATTCAAACTTCTTCGATGTGCAAGAAGAAGAAGAAAATAGCCATATATAAACCATAATATATAGCTGTTTTATTAATATTTATACATGAAAATTAAAAAATTGGAAAATCTCTTCGTATTTGGATCTCTCTTTTGAAGTATTTAATTTGCTCGGCTATAAACTCACGTGGTTTATGTTCCATCTTATCTCCAAACTTATTCAAATGATCTTCTAAAATATTTGCTGCTTTTTCCAAACCATCGATTCTTTCTTCAATTTGTCTAAGCATTTTATCACCTCTTAAATTAGAGAAGATTCCTTCTTATTCCGTGTGTTTTCTTGAATCGAGACATGTTCTGAGACTTCTCTTGCGCGAACCGTAAATGAAGCATCTAAATACATGGTAAGGGCGTGTATAGTTCCTTTTTCTCCCAAGTGGCAATATACATAAGGCATTGGCCAACTCCTCACCGTACTTTTATCAATCTCGCTAAGATTAAGATCCTTACCGTAAATGTGTTTTTTACATTGTGGACATATGGTCAAGAGCCGGCTCAAGAGCGCTCTCGATTCGTATCTTTCATTTTCCACTATCTACACCTGAAATGTGAAATAAGTATGATCAAAAAAAAAAAAATATGGTTTAATTAATGGTGTGGTATGCATATATTACAATTTGGGCTTTAATTCAACTAGAATTTTAAAATAATATGCCAAATTAAACACACTAAAGTACAGAAAAATTAAATTTCAATCGGTATTTATGGTAAATAGAACGAGTTTAAAAAAAAAAAGAAAAATTTATGTGAATTTACAATGTCGATCAAAAACGAATTGAAAATAATAGGAGAATATGCTAAAAAAGCGGCTTTTGAATTAAAGAACACTCCTACATCAATTAAGGACAATGCTTTACTTCGGATGGCCGATCTTCTAGAAGATAAAGCGAAATTAATTATTGAAGCAAACAAAATAGATCTTCAAAATGCCCGTAATAACGGTCTCGAACAAGCTAAAGTCGATAGACTTGTCTTGAACACTGATAAAATCCATAAGATAGCGGAAGGTTTGAGAGAAGTATCTGCTCTCCCTGATCCAATCAACGAAGTAATCTCGATGTGGAGAAGACCAAATGGATTGGATATTGGACTTATACGAGTTCCATTGGGCGTCATCGGTATTATTTACGAATCAAGACCGAATGTGACTGCCGAAAGTACTAGCTTGGCTTTAAAAGCAGGGAATGCCATCGTTTTAAGAGGTGGTAGCGAAGCTATTAATTCAAATATCGCTATTGCAGATATACTCCACGAGGCTGCAACACTAGAAGGCTTGCCCGAACATTGCATTCAAATTGTCCGCAAGACTGATAGGGCTTATGTAGGCGAAATGCTTCGCTTAAAAGATTATATCGATGTCATTATTCCAAGAGGTGGTGCTTCACTGATACAAAGGGTCGTGCAACACTCTTTAGTTCCAACAATAGAAACGGGGATAGGTATCGTGAGTTTGTTTGTAAATAAGGATGCAGATTTAGATATAGCAGAAAAAATCGTTATAAATTCTAAATGCTCGTATCCCGCAGTTTGCAACGCTTTAGATAAACTCTTATTGCATGAGGATTTAAAGGAATCTTTCGTGGAAAGAATCGTCAAATCTTTAAGAAATAACGGCGTAGAGGTTATGGGATGTGAACAAACTCAAAAAATTGTCGCCGATGTGATACCTGCAACGGAGGATGACTGGGGGGCAGAATATTTGTCGTTAAAAATTTGCATTCGGATCGTTAAGGATATTGACGAGGCCATACAAATAATAACCAAATACGATTCAAAACACACGGAATCTATCATTACTGAGAATTACAAAGACGCAAGAAAATTCTTAGACCGGGTTGACGCCGCAGCCGTCTATGTAAATGCCGCAACCCGTCTAACTGATGGTGGTGTTTTTGGTTTAGGAGCAGAAATAGGCATCTCAACGCAAAAACTTCACGCAAGGGGTCCAATGGGAGTGAAGCAACTCACTTCTACAAAATACATAATCTACGGAAGCGGTCAAATTCGAGAGTAAATAGCACAAGGCTGTTTTTAAATGTTAGAAATATTTCTTTTTTCTTTTTTAGTTGCCCTAACTGGTGCGTTATCGCCTGGCCCCGTAATGACATTTACTGTTTATAAATCTCTACGAGAAAAAAAAGGGTATCTTTCGGGATTGTTCATAACATTGGGACACGCAAGCTTGGAATTTCTTCTCGTCATACTATTGTTATTAGGTGCTCAAGTCTTTTTTCAAAACCAGATTGTATTGTTGATAATTGGAATCGTTGGAGGTACTGTATTGGTAATTTTTGGTATCATGACAATTCAAGGTATTCGATCCAAGAATTACGAAATCGATTTTTTTCAAGAGCAAGAAGAATTAAAGGGATTTCGGGGTAATAGTTTTTTAGGAGGTATCGTGGTAAGCCTATCGAATCCTTTTTGGACATTTTGGTGGGCAGTAATTGGGTTGGGATTTATGATTAATTTTAACATTAGTTTTAGTAATCCTTTAGGTTTATTGTTATTTTATCTCGGGCACGAGCTTGGAGATCTCGTCTTTTATGTACCATTATCTGCTTTTACTTATTTAGGTGGCAAGTCGCTCAACCCAAGGGTTTACAAGTGGGTGCTCATCATCTGTGCAGGTTTTATGATTTTTTTTGGGGTATACATGGTGTTTAACATCGTATTTTTTCCCCCTTATTAGAATTGTCTTAATTTGAAGAAAGGTGTTATTGTTGCGATATTTAAATAAAATATTTCCTGGGGAGTATCTTAAGATAACAAGTACTATTTCGCCACATCTTAAGGTTGGAAAGATTTTGAAATATAAACAAGATGGTCATATCGTCTATAATTTGGATTCAAAACATTAATGCTGGCAAAAGGCCAAGGGAAAGTACGAACAGCAATATTATTCAAATCTTTCAGAAAATTTAGCTAATATAAAGGAGCAGATGATTAAGAGCGAAGAGCTTCTCTTATCGATGCCCAGAATCCCAAGTGGACCTAATTATGGAGATTGAACGAAAATAAAAAAGTTAGTTCAAGATATTTTTTAAAAATCTTTAAACCCGATACAGTTCAAATACTTCGTCGACTAAGTATCCAGCGTTACTGAAGGATGTGAGTTCTCCCCTCCAGTTTTTCAAGTTGGATTTATAATATTTTTCAAACTTTGTTACGAATATCTTTTGTTTTTCCCGAATCCACTCGGATCCCTTCCCGTCAATAAATAACGCAACTAGGATATTCTCGCCTTGTTCTAACATGATTTCAAATTCTTGGTAGGCCATTTTTTCAATAGGGATTCTCTTTTTTTTAATCTCGAGACTGAAGTCTTGAATTGCTGTTAAAAACCCCCCAATTAGATCAGAGTCTACTTGCCAGTCTCCTAATTTCCTATTATATATGGTTGCACCTACTTGGTTGTGGATGACAATAATATATCTCAACCCTAAAATTTCTTTCTTAATAGGATCCTTTTCCTTGATAATCTTGTCTTTCATTGCGTTCTTTTTTATTGTTGATAATTCTTCGAGTTGTCCCATCAACCTTAGCGTATTATTCTTAGAGTCAAGTTCCCCAAATAAGCGAGCGTTTGAAATCAGGTCAATCAGTTTGAGTTTTAATTGTTTGGGTTTTACTTTCATCATCTCGCTTAAGGAATGCAAGTCAATCCGCTTTCCCTTGAAAGCGTTAACATAATATTCCACCTTTTTAATGAAAAATATCTCGCTAATTTTATAAAATATGGTATCAACAGAGAGCTCTATTGAGGATTTAGAAGATTTCCATTGGTCTATCTCTTTTTCAACAGAACTTTTAAATGTTTTATAGTTCCTCGATTCCAATTTAATATAATCCTTGATTGTATCGTCTAAGCTTTTGATCAAATTTTTAATATGTGCGACTTCGGAATTGAATTTAAGTTCAAAATCACCGATATTTCTCTTAAATTTAAGAACTTCGCTATAATTGGCTTCGAGTTGGGTTATCTTTTTTTCAATCTCTCCTTTTCCTGAGCTAATTAATTCGCTTAATTCTGATTTCTTTTCGATAGATCCGGTCGTGTCTAGTTCTCGTGCTAAAAGCTGCTCAATTTCATCTAATTCAACTGAAATCTTTTCCTTTTCGTTTTCCCAATGGGTGATTAACTCCTTTTCAATTTCACTGATCCCACTGAATTGTTCGATAGATTCCTGGAGGAACAATTTAAAATCTCTGTCGTAAATTTTAAGTTTTTGATTAATTTCGATTTGCATTTCTTTTCTCTTTGTTTCTGCGTCGTTAAAATTCTTTACCTTTATTAATGCCTCAGTCGTTAATTTCAAGTTCTCCATGAGCCATTTTAAGTCTCCCTCGTAATCATCAAGTTTTTTAAATAATTCTTCTCTACGGACAATATCCAAGCCTGAATATATCCTATTACCCAATTCCTCAGAGATTTGCTTCCATTTTACTTCTTCTTCCTTTAATTTTTCGTCCCAATTAATCTTGAGATCCGATGAATAATTAGAAAAAATTTCGACTTTTTGCTCGATACCTGAAAGGAGTTGAAAAAACGCCTCGTTTTCGACTTGACTTAAATTCTTAAAATTTTCGTTCCTCTCGTTTAAAAAATCTGAGCTTTTTTTTAGCTCGTTATTATTAATTAAACTAATTATCTGGATGCTGTTATCGTCAAAAAAATGCTGTAGCTTTAATATCTTACTTGAGATATATTTTTTTACTTCCTTGCGGTTTTTTATTACTTGTTCGTATAAATCTAAATGTCTTTCAGCGTTTAGTTTTATTCCGTTCCAAGAGTTCTTTACTTCTTCTAATCTTTTTTTATAAGTATCAAATTTCAATGTAGGGGATATGGCTGAAATTTTCGATGTTATATCGAGGTTTGCTTTCTTGATAAACTCTGTAAGAGTATGAGCTAGTTTCTCAGAGGCTTTTTTCTCGGTTAATTCGATGAGGAATCGTAGTTTTTCAGAGACTTGATCTTTCTGATTCTCTAATTGGTCAATAGAAGAGAATTCCTTGCTTTTCTTCGTTCTCTCCGCTATATATTCCTCTTTTTCCTTAATTTCCTCGACTAAATCCTTTATTTCTCTTTTAAGGATACCTTGAATTATCTTTTTATCCACTTCCCAATCCAACTCTAAATTCGATATAACAAAGGTTGAATTTACAAAACGATGATTAGATTTAACTTGATAAATGAGACTATCAATTTTTCTGGTTCTTATTCCAATATATTCTCCCATTTCGTTAACTTTTTCTTTTGCTTCAAAAATATTTTCAGAATCGATCGATAAACGAGATTGATTTGCTTGGAAATCGATATATTCAACGGAGTGATGTTGTATGTTCCTCAATTGTAAGATAATATCCTTTATACGCATTTTTTCGCCAAGTATCTCTCGATAAAGAACGGGCGATTCAAGGTGGATATATTCTTTTAAAACAGCAAAATCCACAAAAAGGCTTTTCTTTCTCGAGGATTGAATGTTTCCCATTAAAAAATTATTTATTAGCAGGTCGTTTATTACTAATTTCACGCGTTCTAAAGCGTTAGAAAAGGAAAATTGCTTGCTAAACTCGTTTAAATCGATCTGCTTGCTCTTTGGATTTTTTATTATAAATTCCATGAGCTTCGTAATTATTTCTCTGGGGATAATATTTTGGAAATTGAGATATTTGTCGTAGAGGGATTCTTTATCTAATATCGTTCCTTCTAACCATTTATTTGAAATAAGCCAATTTGCGATGTTTTTAACGAGTTCTGGACTCACCAAATAATTCTTACTGATTGGAAAGAAATAGATATTAGCTTTTTCTCGCGAAGAAAGCACGATTTCGGTTTCAATCATATCTATTATTTCGTTCCAGATGTAATACATCACGAGAATGGCTCTCGTACTACTAACTAGATCTTGTTCCTTTACGCTAATGCTGGTGTATTGATTGGTAAATCCTCCATTATCTTGTTGCATCGTTTTTAAAAAGTGAATTAGGTCTCTAAAATCAACACCTTTTAATTTGCCAATTAAACCCAATAATGTTATGGCCCAATATAAATATTCCACTGAAGGATACTCGTCACTTATTTTAAGTCCGAGTTTAAATATTTTCAATTTTTGAATTTTTTTATCAATATTAATTCCTTCAATATCTTCAAGTAATATTAGGCAAAATAAGTGATAAAAAGATTCAATATCATTTATTGGTTTAAATTTTTTCAAAAAAGAAGTTATCTTTCGCTTATTAATCTTTTTCACTCCATTCAATAGGTATAGAGCGGAAAGAGAGTAAAAAGTAGCTTTTATTGAGGATGTACCTTGACAATCTATCGGGCATTGACTTGAAGTACAATGAATAAATCCCCCATCCTCTTTTGACTCTATCTTTTGTGATTTTAGCACATATATAATGTCTTTTTGTTCGATAAAGTCATCAAATCCCAATAGTTTTAATGTTCCAATGCAATAAAAGGTGCTATAAATATCTGCTTGGTCCGAAGAAACAGAAGCCCTGTGGCCTCCTAAAGGATGTTTTAAATCTACGATATATTTTTTAACGAGATTCTTGTTGGTAATTAGATCTATTTTATCCATTTGAGAAAGTAAAAGTACTGTCCAGAACAGAGATTCGCTAGAATTGTACATGTTTCCATTTAAAATGTTGTTTTGAACGAATTCCATTGCTTTTTCAATATTAATTGGGATTGGTAACTTATTTTCACAATACATAAGTTCTGGAATCCAAGGAATATGGAATGAAATCATTAGTGCGACCTACTCTAAGCACGATGCGAGTTTTTTTTTTTCAATATAATTACTATAGGTTTTGAAGCTTATAATTATTATAGTAAAATATCATTGTGAAGATATTGCTCTTGAAGTATTTTTATTGTGCCTTCTTCCTTGAAATATGATACTTTGTAATATTTATAATTTTATTTTTGAGCATTAAAAAAAGTACCTTTCTCTTCTCCAGTTAGAATTTTTTTTATAATAGATTCTTCATCAAATGAGGTTATTATCGCTGGAATGCCAATATTCGTTAACTTCTTTATTGCGTTGATTTTGCTTTTCATTCCTCCAAATGTGATTCCTCCGTCGATGTCATCAACTACTTTTTCGATGTCCTCGGTGATACTATTTACATTTGTTATTAATTTTGCTCCAAGGTGTTTTTTTGGATTTTTATCGTATAAACCATTAACATCTGTAAGGATAATCAATAAATCAACATATAATAGTGTTGCGACTAAAGCCGAAAGAGTGTCATTATCTCCGTGTCGGAGTTCCTCAATTGCAACGGAGTCGTTTTCATTAATGATTGGTACAATATTTTTTTCAAGAAGAACCTCGAGAGTATTCCTCACATTAGATCTTCTCTTAGCATCCTTAGTATCGTCTGCGGTAAGTAATATTTGACCAATGTTCAAGCCGTACTTGTTGAATTCATTTTGATAAGTACTCATTAAGGCGATTTGACCCACTGAAGCAAGCGCCTGAAGCATTTTAAAATCCTTTGGACGATTTATCAAACCTAATCGAGCTAGTCCACATCCTATAGCCCCACTACTGACTATTACAACGGAACGCCCTTCAAGAACTATCTCAGATACTTCCTTGACCAATTTGCTTATTTTATCCTCATATATTCTTGCCTTTCCGTCAGTAATGAGTTGGGTGCTCACTTTAATGACTATAGTCTTAACATTTGAAAGAACGCTTCTCATTTTTAAATGTGGTGTGTATTTAAGGATTTTAAAAAAGTTTATTCACAACTGCCAAAACGACGACTACAATTATAACTACTGGTAAAACGAGCAAAAGCCCGATTATGTAATATTTTAAAAAGCCCCTTTCTAAAGTCTTCATTCCTTTCGAAAAGTCTTCTCTGGTTTTATCCTGCCATTGTTCGAAATCTTGCTTTATCTTAATTTTTTGAGCTTCTAATTGTTCAATCGAAACATCTCCGTAATCCTTGATGTCCTTGATAGTTTTTTCCAAACGTTCGTCCCATTTTTTCTTGGCGTCCGCAAAGAATTTGGATGCTTTATCCTTATTTTGATCCCATTGTTCCTTGTTTTTGTGAGCCTGTTGTTCCATGTTGGTTTGGAACTTTTTAAATCCCTCTTGAAGTCCCGAAGTAAAGTCTTTCCATCCTTTTTGGAAGATATTTTCTTTTGTAACTTTCTCTTGATCGTTCGAATTATTGTTGCTCATAGTGATGATATATGATCTGTTTTATTTTAAATTGACTGATACATATAAATTTATGAAAAGAAAAAGTAAAAAAAATAGTATGGAAATGTTTTTAAGTTACCGACATCGCAATAATAGATTGCGTCTTGATGAGTTCCATGACTAATGTCCTGACAAGGTTATTAATGTCTTTCATATTCAATCGTTCCAAGCGTTCTCTTAATTGATCCTGAAATACATTTTTCAAGTCCCTAACTGAAATGTTATCCGGGTTCTTTCCAGCTTGCTTGATGCTCAAACGTATTAAACCCGCACAGGGTACTGCGCTCAATCCCGTTTTTTCCGATAATATTGATCCGAAATATTGAGGGATATTCATAATTAATTCCCTCCTTTTGATAATTCTTTCATTATCTCTTCTTCGGTCATTTCTTCCTCTGGTGATACCCTCTCCTTTTTAGAGAAAATACTCATCAAACGCGATACGATAGTAGGCAAGACCCATGCGATGAAATCGATTATAATTGCACTTAGTGTTAACCAGTAGGTTATATCTGTATTAAACTGCGTGAAATCTGCATTAAACGGATCGGTCAAAATATAGATCATGTTTACTCCAACAGCGAAATAAATGATCCTGACGATAATGACCGCAAGATACCTGCCTTTTACCCATAATTTGACCATCTTTGATTTAGCTATTCTAACTAACGCTTCTATCATGGCAATTGCTAAAACGGTGGAGACGGTTATAAGTAAAATACCAAAGAATAGAAGTGAAGCAACCCGCGATGCACTACCAATATGTCCGTTTATTCCAGGTGTTCCAGAAGGATAGATACTTCCTAAGAATTGGCAATAAATACTAAGCAATATAAATAATAACCACATTATGGCGAGTATCCAGAGTCCACGTTTTGCTCCTTTTCTTTCCTGGAAGAATACCAAGTATAAGAATAGGATCGTAGGAAGGTAACTAAACATGCCAAGACCATAAATAGTTAATCCAGATGGGAAATCTGTTCCTTTATCTGTAAGTAGAACGATTATGCTTGGAAGATAGGAAAGACCTAGTAACATGAAATTTAATGCCAAATAGAAAAAGGGTTTTTGGTCAGATTTATGTGCAACATAGATTAGGGATATTGCAATTAATAATCTCAATATTAGATTAGTAAATTGTAACCAATCGTTTAGACTTTCTATTACCATCTTTTATATACCTTTTTGTATTGAAGATTAATACCATTATTGAGAAAGAATTTGTATTTAAATATATTTCAAAGTATATTTTTTTCTTTTCTATTTTATTTTTGAGAGTATTGTTCAATGTTCATTTTATTTATCTTCAATCAAATAATATCTTAAATTAATGTTTAACTTTTTCATATATTTGACTAGGATCTAGACATTCGTTCAAAATCGATAAGCTTTTTAGCAATTTTGTATATTAATTCTTAATTTAATCTGAAAAAATTGAAAGTACAATTATGAATTTTAAAATACTAATAAAAACACCATTATGGGATGCTTTTTCTGACTTAGGACGGCGTATCTTTTTGCCTGAAGGTATTTTTTATTGGTCAGGAAGGGCTAAAAAGGAGGCTGAACTTAACGCAACTATAGGCTCGGCTTATGGATACGAAAGAGATTTTATAGAAGGTGGCACTGAGGAATGGTTACCCTGCTACTTGGATGCCATCAAACCATATTCGAACTTAAAAATCGATTCTTTAGTACCCTACGCATCCATAGGTGGTGTTCAAGCAATTCGAGAAATTTGGAAAAAGTGGATTATAAAAAAATCCCTGTATGATATATTGAACGAAAAGGATAAACTTGGGCTGTTGGAAAAATACACTACTACTCCTATAGTTACTCAAGGTGTAACAAATGGAATATTTTTATGTTGTTCTCTATTTTTAAGTCCTAGTGAATATATTATATCTCCAAATAAGAGGTGGGGAAATTACGACAATATCATCAACAAGTTCCTTGGAGCTAACATCAAATCATTTGAATTTTTTGTTAATCAGGAGATCAACCTTCAAGGCATGAAGGATGTCATTCTCGATGTTGCCAAATATCAAGAAAAAATAATCATCATCTTAAACTTTCCTAATAATCCCACGGGATACACTCCTAAGCGAGCAGAAATTGAAAAAATCGTTAACACTCTCAAGGAAAGTCAAAAGCAGATTAAAAAACCAATAATTGTACTAGTTGATGATGCGTATGAACCCTATGTATATAACGAAGGAGAAATCAGTCGATCGTTGTTTTACGACTTGATTGAGGTTCAAGAAGATGTAATCCCCATAAAACTAGATGGTATTACGAAGGAATTGTTGATATATGGTGGTAGGGTAGGATTTGCAACTTTCGGATTAAAACCTGCGTGGGTAAATAACGATGAAGAACTCGAAGTTCTTAAGGAAGAATTAAATAATAAGCTCGAAGGTATCACTAGAAGCACGATTTCAAACACGAATCATTTTTATCAAGCACTTACCGTTCAAATCTTTCAAGATAAAGGAATGGACGATATTGTTAAAGAACGAGATAAGGTTAGGAGACTATTGAAATCGCGTTATAAAAAAATAAATGAGGAATTATCTTCTTTGGAATTACCAGATATATCTATCGATCCAAACTCTGGAGGATTTTTCCTTTTCATTAATCTAAATCCAAATAAAATCAAAGCTTCAGAATTCGCAGATCACCTACTTAAAAAATACAAAATAGGTGTTATCCCCATAGAAAAATTAAACGATAATATAAACGGGATCAGAATCGCTTACGCATCAATCGATTTAGAGAAAATTTCCGAATTCGTAACCCGAATCCGTCAAGCGCTCAAGGATTTCTAATAATTTTTCTTTATTTTTCATAGAACTAATATTTAATCAATTAATATCTAATCTTTATTTTTAGATGAGATTGTTATAGAGCTCGGAAAAAAAATCTTTTAACATGTGGTTCGCCTAGGCTATTAAGAACATTTTTATAGAGATTACTTTATAATATTTATAACTTTTAAATTTAAAAAAATCTAAAGTTGATAAAAAATGAAGATTTATTTAGTCGACAAGGGAGAACTCAAGCAAATTGACAAGTTAGTGTTTTCTACAGGCGATGTATACTTAATCGACGACGAAAAGACCATTTTCATATGGATTGGGAGCAAGTGTAGCGTTGACGAGAAAACTAGTGGTGCCGCTCAAGCACGAAAGCTCGATCAAGAGCGTGGAGGTGCGGCTAAGATAATAACGGTTGATCAAAATCAAGAAACTGCTGAATTCCTCAAGCTCATTGCGAGCAAGGGTACTATGAAAATCGTGGAAAAAAATATTGCCAAGACTATGTTGAAAGATGTGATGACAGGCGATTTTGCTGGTTTTACAGAACATGTAAATGTACTTTATCGGGTTTCCTCCGAAGAGTTCGAAGACATCAATGCGATGAAAATGATACAAGTTCCGTTTTCGAAAGACTCGTTGGATTCCGAAGATTGTTTCGTGTTAGATATGGGTACGGATGTGTATGTTTGGCAAGGAAATGCTTGCAATGTAAAGGAAAGGGTCAAATCTGGCCAATGGGCAAGACAAATTGATGCGGATCGCGCAGGAGAGCAAAACAAAACCATTTGTGAAGAAGGCGACGATGCGGCTTTTCTTTCAGCTTTAAGCAAGGGTGAACACTACAAGGAATCTGACGCCGTCCAACTTTCTGCTGATTCTGATTTAGAAAAGGAATCCGAGATGGACAAAATCGCAGCATCCGTTCATAAAGAACACGAGGCGACAATTAGTGACGCCGCTCCCGAAACCTCAGAATCAAGCGCGTCTTCTGCCGGACCCGGCATACCCGGATCGTCTGATGGATTACTTACCATCGAAAAGATGGAAGGTCGTCGGAGGTGTCCAAATTGTGGAAACGAAAACAAGTCTTTAATTCACGAATCTGTTGACAAGGGAAATATTATTCTCGATTATCCACGAATGTATGGTAAAAAATACAAGTGTGGAGAATGTGGTCAAGAGTGGAGAGAAAAATAAAATTATAACTCGTAGTTATTTTCATTTTTTACTTTTTATTTAATTAAATATATAAAAAAGTTGCTAAGAATAAGATACTATCGTAGAATTATGATTTAAATAAATCTCTACGCAATAATTTTATCTTCTTTTTTAATTCAACGATTTCTTTTTCTTTTTCCTCTAATCTATTCTCAAAAACAAGAGCGTTATCTTTTTGTGATTGTAGATCCGATAATATTTTATCTTCGATTTTTTCTGCTTCAACAATCTTATTTCGCAATTTATTATTGTTTTCCTTCAATTGGTTAAGTTCTTGTTCTTTTTCTTGTAATTGGGCAATATCGATCTCATATTTCGTAACTACTCTCTGAGAGTCTCCTATCTTTGTTTCTAGTCTACTAATTTGTTCGGAATTATCTTTTTCCTTTTGTTTCAAGGTTTCAATTTCGTTAATTAGAGACTTTATTCGTTCTTCTTTCTTTTCTATTTCTTTTTTTGCCAAGCTAAATGTTTCTAATTGTTGCTGCATGCCATTTAATTTTTGATTTAAGGACTCAATAGTGCTGTTAAGTTCGAAAATGTTCTTTTCTTTTTCCGTTATTATTTCGTCTTTTTTTTCGACAAGTAATTCGAGTTTATCGTATTTTGATTTCTGGATGGTATCGTTTTCGAGATATTGAATTTGTTCCATTAATTCTTTTATTTTAAGGTCTTTATCTTCAAAGTCTTTCGCTCTTGACGACTGTTCTACCTTGATTTGGTCGATTTGGGTTGTCATTACCTGTATGATTTCGTCTTTTTTTTGCATTGAAGTATTTATTTGTTCTATGGTTTTTGATTGATCATATAATTGGGAGTATAATTGTTCTATTTCTTGGTCCTTAGTGCTGATTAAGGTCTTTAAATCTTCTGGATCAGTACCAGAATTATCTGTTGTCCCGTTTGAGACTTTAGAAAGCCTTTCTATCTCTAATTCCAAGTTGTGAATTATGTTTTCTTTTTCTTGAACGACTTTCTTCTTTAAATTCCTCTCGCCCTCAATTTCCTTGCGAAGTTCTTCTATTACAATTTCTCGTTCGTTAATTTGATTTGTTAAATCTTGTTTTTCCCTTATTAATTGTGAAATATCCTTATTTGCTTTCTCCTTATCTAAAGAACTCTGTCGCAATTTTTCGGATAATTCCTTGTTTTGCACCTTGAGGAAATTTAATTGTTCGATAAGCGAACCTTCCTCGTTATCGTGTTCCTCTTCTTTTTCTTCAACCCACCCCAAGGTGGAGAGGGCGTCTACGATTGACTTTTCTTCGTCGTCGCGATCGTCGGGCATATGTTAAAGATCACCATTCTTTCTATTAAATTTTTTCTTTCTATTTGTTAGAATAAATTTAGACATTGTTTCATGGATTTTGAATGATTGTATCTTTCTCTAATTTAAGGTGTTGTAATCCTTCGTGAACACATATTTTCTATCTAAAAAGAACTTTACAGTGTATCCAATAACTAAAGCCACGATCATGCTAAGTTCCAACGGGCTATTAACAAAGTTTGTCATTAGAAATTGAATTCCAATGTTTAGAAGAGTTGTGAGAATGGCAAAAGCAAAATACTTAAAAAATTCCTGAGAAGTATCCTTGATGTTACTACCACTTTTTTTAAAGACCACATATTTATCCAAGAAAAATTTTATAATATAACATATACCAACAGCAACAATAGACCCTAAAAGTTCTGCCATATTAATTGGATCAATGGAACAATAGAGAGTGTGGATGAATTCCAAATGACCAAAATTGTTACATATATATGGATAAAGAAATATCTGGTTGGTTTTCTGTATCAAGTAATTAAGTACAATCATTAAAAGAGCAAATATTAAGTAAATAACCAGTTGCTTATGTACTTCTCTTTCTCGTAAAACGCCCCAATTAATTCCTTTTTCTTTTGACATGGTTTATCAATTGTTTATAGAATTCTCTTTTTCCAAGAATCGCTAGTATTAACATCATTAGTGTCATCTGCTATGTGATCAATTTCTTCGGTTTTGGAGAAATTATTCTGTAATATTGGCCCGCGAATATTCACTCGATTTATCTCGTCATCTTCTCTTCCCATGATCTGTTTGATTATCGAAGTCTTCTTGTCTTCCTTACCTGTAAGCTTTAAATAAAACTTTTTTACACCATAAAATAATAGCGACAACCCGATGGCAAATAAGAAATAAAGAGCTGCCCAACCGCTACCAAAAAATAATATTGGAAACGGAAAAATTCCAGATCGATAATTAAAAAATACAAAATTATCGAGTATGAAGAATAAAATGAGGAAAACAATACACCTCCCACAGGCAGGTATCAATTGCTTTTTCACCATGGATTTCATCAATTGGGTGACCTCCGTCTGCAATTGGCGCATCATGTAAGGATCGTTCAATATCTGAGCGTTGTGCATCCTCTCTTGAAGATTCTTGGTCTTCTCTCTAAATTCTTTTAACTTTTCTGGATTTTGACCTATAAATTTATTGAGAATTTTGTTAATTAAAATAAATACCAAAGTTATAAAGAAAACAGCGAGTATTATCAATTCGATTTCCATTTTTCGTACACCAGATTAAGAAATCTTGAATAAAATTAAAATTTTTCTTTACTTTTCCGTTGCGATCTTTATATTGATGTTTTTATCAATCGCTAAAAAGTTCTATTTAAATAGAAAGGAATCTAAAGATATAATTATTAAAATTTATTTTAAATGCAAATTTTAGGGGACATTCAGTTGCGTAGAGTTAAAATTAAATTATATGAACTTGAAGATTATAGGTGGTGTCCTAAAATATTACGCGTTTTTCTTTCGAAATATCTAGGATACCTTCAAAAAAAAATGGAAATATACGATCCAATCGTTCCTAAGATCGTTCACTTGTTAAAAACAACGAGTTCAAATACTATTATTGATATGTGTAGCGGATCGTTTGGTGAACACATATACCAAAAGTTAAGCGAGATAGACGATTCAATTATTGTTAAATTGACGGATAAATTTCCAGAGCCAGATATAATTGAACACATTAATCGAAGTAATTCGAAATTATCTTACGAATCAAAACCATTAGACGCAATGAACATGCCTAGATCTCTTAAGGGACTCAGGACGATGTTTACTGCTTTTCATCATTTTCCTCCCTTTAAGGCAAGGAAAATATTACAAGATGCCGTCGATTCTAACCAACCCATCGCAATTTTCGAAATGTCTGAATTAAACATGAAGGGGTTTGTGGCAACGCTATTTTCTCCTTTTATAACGATGGCTTTAGTGAGAAAGTTTGCAAGGGAGTTTAAGTTAGGATGGAAAGCGTATGTATTCACGTGGATCTTACCCGCTTTTCAGGCCATAGTGTTATGGGACGGTCTTGTTTCTGCGTTAAGGACATATAGCGTCCATCAGATGAGAAAATTGGTTGACTCTATAAACGGTTCAAATTATTACTGGGAAATTCAAAGGATCTCCAAGTCGATGCCCGTTATATACCTCGCAGGATATTCAAAGAACTATATTCGAAATTATCCCGAAAATGCGTGCCGATTTTGTGGAAGAGAATTATCCGAATTGGAGGCGATATTGTGTAATAGATGCAAACCATTATTTACCAAAAAGATTAGCCTCGTCAAAGATTCTAATAAAGAAATTAATTTACGAAAATAATTCGCTTAATTTATGAATAAAAAAACTTAAAAACCCAAATTTTTTTATTTTTTTAAAAAAAAAAGTGTTTGTAATATGATGGAAACAGTTGGGAAATGGGAGAATTACAAGGGACAACAAATTCTCATATGCGATTATAGAAATTTAAGAGGAAAAGAGTATATAGCCGCAATCGAAGAGAATTTATCTAATGCTAGACGATCTAATAGAACAGATCTCTTGATTTTAACGGATATCAGGGATAGTGTCGTAGATGTAGAGGTTTCTAACAAGTTAAAAGAGTTAGCAGGTGACATAAAAAAAATCACAAAAAAAATGGCCATTGTTGGATTAACTGGTTTGAAGAAGTTAATGCTGAAATTCCTCAACAAGGTAGCTTCGATGAATATTAAACCTTTCGAGGATATAAATGTTGCTAAAGAGTGGTTAATTCAATAATCCATTGTTTAAAATTTTATTTTTTTATTTCAATTTCAAAGTATGGTAATCTCATAAAAAATGTTCTTTCTCAATTTAAATTTCCATTTAAAAAACCCGCGAGATATTTGGCGTAAAGAGTTTTCCATCGGGCAGGCATGCTTGAAGCTATAGCACAACCTAATCTACATCCACTACAAAAATCGTAATTATCTTTTACTTTCATCATATCTGCTACTTCTTTTGACCTATATATTCGGGCAATAGAGTATTTTAAAGCGTTGAAACTCCTTACAGGATGGATCTTGCATGGATAATCCACTTTTCCATCGTATCTTACGAATAAATAAGCCTCAACGACGTGACATCTTAAAATATTTTGGTAATATGTGTGGGTGTTATTTTTTTGTCTTCCAAAACCCCCATTTTCAATAACTTGAATCGTAACGGGATCTGTTATGATGTTCTTATATTCTTTTCTAAGAGATCTCACCGTACTTGCCCACTTGGAAATATCGGGAATCATATCCTTGAGATCGTCTATTTGATAAGTTTCATCCTGAAATTCACGAATGATATCCTCGCAAGGATCCATTTCGACGCAACAATTTAATTCTTTAGCTAACTCACAAATTTGCCCCAAGTATTTTATATTATCTTTCATGACAACAGTGCTGATGACAACTTTAATGTTTTTTTTTGTAGCCAGCTTTATCGATTCGATGACTTTTTCGTAGATATTAAGCCCTCGAAACTCATTGTGAAGGCGTGCCCTTGGATAATCTAAGGATAAAACCAAATAATCAAGTTCGTTTATTTTATTCTTTTTTAACAAGCTGGGGAGGAGATATCCGTTGCTGACTAGTCCAGTTAAGAGGTCTTGCTTTACACTGGAATGGTGAATCAATTCTGGTAAGTCTTTTCTAAGTGTGGGTTCGCCACCAGTAAACGAAAGAGATACAACTCCTAAATCTGCGATTTGAGTAGTAATATTTTTAATTTGATCCGTTGTCATTTCTTTACTCTGTTTAACCAGCGACTGAGGTAATGAATGCAACGAACAAAATGAACATTTAGCGTTGCACCTGAGTGTGATTTCTATTTGAGCGGAATATGGGATTTTTATGTTCGTAAAATTACTTAAAAAGAAATTCTTAACATAATGTAAAGCGTTTTTTGCACTGATATGCATGGTAGATCTAAAGCTAAATAGTTAGGATCAGAAGGTATCTGTTTATTAAAAATATAATTAATTAAATTATCCACGAGAAAAAATTCTTCGGATATATTATGCTTTTCTAAACTTTTATATTAGCTTATTTTTATTACAGATTAAAAATAAAATTCAATAATTGAGAATAGATAATCCCATGTTTGTACGAAATGGGTTAATTAAAACTTGTCTCAAATAATATTGAATGTATTTTAAACTCGTATATTAAGGAGATTCAATTTGTCAGAATTCGAACAAAATGTAATACAAAAATTAAACGAGATAAACCAAAAGCTTGATAAATTATTAATTCAAAAACCCCCTACGCCCGCACCTGCGGTTGCAACCACTGTCCCTGTTTCGCAAACATCTACTTCAACTCAAGTATCTGCTTCACAACCTACAAATGTGAGCCCATCAGCCGTTGTAGAAAGGCAGATTGAGGAAGAAAAGTTGGTTGAAAAGCCTCCCGTTGAGGGAAGGCGAGTGTGCCCGGATTGCGGGAACACTACATTTAACCAAATTGAGGATAAGACACAAGTCCTTTCCATGATGGGAGGGATTAAGATCTATGCTAAAAAATATGTTTGTAAGAAATGCGGTAAAGAGATGTAAGATCACCTAAATTCCACTTTTTTTATTAAGTGTTTTTTTCCCTTTTATATTAACATATAAAACATTAAAAACCACCAATCCTTGAGAGATCATACACATTAAATACGGTGAATTAAATGAGTTTGCTATTAGATAAAATTAAAGGCTTAATTGGAGGAAACGAACTACAAGAAATCATAAAGGATTTTAGCGATATAATCAAAATTGAAACTAATATGATAAAATCCTCAAAGGAACGGATCTCAAGTCTTCAAAATTACGCTAAAGTCGAGACACCAACTCTCAGAGAAGCAATAGAGTCCTTAGGAGAAACCTTCGAAAATATCGACGGTGCAAGGGAAGAAAAGATCGACCAAATGCACGATAAGTTCTTAACACCATTGAACGATTTATTGGAAGAATTTAAGGAGTTATCTACGGAGTTAAAAGAATCGGAGAAGGCCAAAAAAGACTTGGAGAAAGCAAAATCCAAGCTTACCAAGCTTAAATCAAAACCCAAGGAAAAATTAAAGCCGGGTCAAATGGAAAGCGCAGAAACTGCCGTAAAGGATGGTGAAACAAAAGTACAGAAAGAAGAAACTGAAGCCAAAGAAGCGAGCGTACAATTTAATCGGAAAAAAGTATCAATCTTAAAGGCCGTTCTTGAAGATATTATAACCATCGAAAAAACTTTTCACGAAAAAGTAATTAATTTGATTAATCCCGCCCAAGAAAAAGCTAAAGCAATCGATTTAGATGAAAAACCTGCAGAAGTTCCTGAATAATATTTTCGGCTAATATTTCAAGCATGTTATTATAACGTTTTATTTTTCTATTCTTTTAGGCACTTTATTTAATAATCATCCCAAGATTTAATTTTATATCCATAAACAACAAATCATTATAAAAACAATTTTAACTAATAAAGATTCTTTTTATTTTTCGACATGTTTAAATTAAAGTTGTCTTATTAAGTTAGCAACTAAAATATATGGAGTAAATGATAAATCTACAGTTTATTCATATTAATAAAACACTCCTAATTAAAATATGAGGTATTAAAAAATGGACAAACAAAATATTGGCCCTTCTATGGCGATAATTGGTGCCCTCCTTTTATTCATAGGTGCAATTTTTTTAATAAGCGAGGGCATAGCTCGTGATTTACTTATAGGTGTCTATACATTGACTTGGGATAGAATTAGTGTAGATCCGACACCAATAATCGTTAGTTTCGTAATGACTCTTACCTTAGCAATTCTTACAATAATTATTGCATTAATTGCTCATAAAAAAATAAAGATAGGAGGAATTGCTATTGCTATTATAGGTGCTTTTGCAATTATAGCCATGTTTATCCCAATTGGAACACTTGACATCTCATCTTATCTATATCCTCCTGGTATTCCCCTTGTTGGTGGTACACCTGTCCTCGGCGAAAAACCTATTCTAACATGTAATCTTGTTGCGACGGGAATTGCTAACGGAATTTTACTTTATAGCGTAACTTACATTCTCTATTTAGGGCCATTTCTCATCCTTGGAGGTGGACTTTTAAGTATATTCTTAAAAGAGTAATTTCTTTAATAATTGATTCTTCTTTTTTTTAATATATTTTTAGCTTTTTAGATTTCGTTATATTAAAAATTGAATATCAATCTAGAAAGTAAATTTAAAAAATAAAAAAATAAAAATTGATATCTTATAGTGGTTCAAATCCAAGATCAATTCGTGGATTCTCTCCTGGAAGGGGCGTTTCTAAAAACTTAACTTTTACGGGTGTATCTATTTCGATTGTTTCTGGTTTTGACTCGTCCACTCCTACGAGTTGAGCAGACACCATCGGTCCTTCGTCAAGCTTAATAACGCTAAAACAGTACGGTTTATTTTTCGAATAACCCTTATCAACGAAAAATTTAGTTCCCACGCTAATGCACGTAAAGGCGGCTATTTTTCCCTTTCCCGACATTTCGGTCCATTCCATCTCAGTAGAACCACATTTCGTACAGAGTTTTCTTGGAGGTGCAAATAATTCCCCGCAACTTTTGCATTTCGAACCCATTAACTTCTTTTGGTTAATATAATCCAAGTAATTATATACAGTTATTTCTTTTTCAGACATTCTTTGCATCACCTTATTTTTGATATATTGTGACCACGCAAGTTCCTCCAGAACCTCCTAAATTATGCGTTAAGGCTCTTTCGACATCAAATTTAACTTGACGGTTTCGTTCGGCTCGTCCTCTCATTTGCTTGAAAATCTCGACCGCTTGTGCGGCACCAGTGGCTCCAACGGGATGCCCCTTCGATTTCAAACCTCCAGAAGTGTTGATAGGGCGCACTCCGTCTCGTCGACTTTCCCCATTCTTCACGGCTTCGGCTGCTTTTCCTTTCTCATAAAAACCCAAGTCTTCCATTGCTAATATTTCTGCAATCGTAAAGCAATCGTGTACCTCAGCAATTTGCATGTCTTTAGGTCCGAGACCGGACATTGAATAGGCTTGCTTTGAAGCTTCTTTCGTTGCGATAAAACTCGTTAAGGTATCTCGGTCGTGTAGCGATAATGCCGCGCTTCCCTGTCCCGTACCGGTGATCCATAGGGGCGTGTCCGTGAACTTTCTTGCCAACTCTTCCGAGGCGAGGAACACGCACGCTCCGCCGTCCGTAATTAATGAACAATCGAACAATCGTAATGGAGAAGCGATATAAGGATTAGCCGAACTTGAAAGAAAATCAATCTCGTCTTTCCAGTAGGGGACTTGCTGACCTTGACTTTCCGCTCTTTTTATTTTGCTTTCCATTATGTCTTTTATGCTTTGCTGCATTTGAGCAAAGGGGTTTTCCTTGCCGTTTTCATGGTTTTTTATTCCCACTCTCATGAGATCTTCTGGTTTTGTGCCATATTTATGAAAGTGAGCGGACGCAACAGCTGCATATAATCCTGGGAATGTTGCTCCTGCAGGATATTCGTAAGTTGCATCTGCTGCTGCCGCCAATGCGTCAGTCACCATGGTCGTAGGTACTTCCGACATTGTTTCAATACCACATACGGCAATTAATTCGTGAACACCGGAAGCTATGCCCAAGATTGCTTGCCTCAAAGCTATTCCGCTGCTTGCGCAAGCACCTTCAAATCGGGGTGCTGGTTTTGGTGTAAGACCTACTAAATTCGCCATATTTGGACCTAAATGCCCCTGGTGATTAAATAGATCTGCAGTGAAATTTCCCACGTAGCAGGCGTCCACATCTTTGGCTTCAATACCATTATCAACACTTTTCACGGCGTCAATCCAAGCATCGACCCACAAATCGGGATTCCTCTTTACGGGAAAGTGCTGTCCGAACTTACTCATTCCGGCACCGATCATCGCTACTTTTCTTGCTAATTTTCCCATTTTTATTTACCAATAATTAATTTTCTAGTTTTAGTAATTGTCCAAAAATTAAAATTCTTACAGTTTTTAATAATAGTTCTATCTTTTTTTAAAAAAGAGAGTTTAATTCCTTTCTTTTACTGGCATAAATATTTTAAAAAAATCCCGTTTTACCTTGACATTACCTTGAAAGTTAACAATCATCCGATTACCTGAAAGGTTAACGGCGTGGAAACTACTGTAATTTCGCCCAAATCCTATAAAAGTAACAATATCTCCATTATTTAGATTAGAGTCCAATTTAGAGGAATCTTTTATTCTTAAAAAGGTTCCAGATTTCAAATCTTCGAGCGAATTGATATTATGAATCGTTGCGAAAGAAAAAGAACCCGAATAATTTTCAAAAATGTAATCGTGAAGTTGCTTAAGTGGTTTTTTTTCGATTTTAATGGTTTCTCCCTTGATTCCCCTTTTTGCTATCAATAATGCCGCAATGGCGTGATCCACGAAACCTTTTGCTCTCACTTCGTTCACCAACTTGCCTTGTTGTAAATGAAACATTGCTTCTTTAGTCGTTTTAAATTCGTCTACTAAAAAGATATCGGGCGGTTCGAAGCGATTTTTTAGAGGTACATTTTCTTGTTCCATTCCTTCTAAATCGTTCAGGTTAGATTTTACGCAGGATAAATTATCGCAAGGTATACCAAAATATTCAATGAAAAAATCGATGATAAAATCGGAACCAGGACCGTGCCCCACGAAAATCTTGTTGATCAATTCCTTTTTTTCGCTAAAAAACAACCCGAGTTCTTCTTCGATTTGCTGTTTTGCAACGCTTTGAGATCTAAGGTCCTTGATGTTGCTCTTTAAATTCACATACCATAGTTCTGGCAATTCTCCGTGTTGGATGAGACAAAATCCAAAATGTCTCGTCCCAGGATCTACGGCTAATATCACTTCTTTTTGCTTAAATGTAAAGAGGTTGATGTCTGCCTTTCCTTTAGATATTTTCATCAATGAATTGAAAAAAGGTTCGAACTCTTGGTTTTTAATTTGTAGAAAAAAATCATGAGCTTGACTTTGGTAAAGCACTTCGATGTTGTATTTTTCGATTAAGGAAAAAAGATCGTGGTAATTTTCAACTTTCACAATGATATCTTGGCGAGGATCTATTTTAATTATTTTAACTTTCTCTACTGCTTTTGCTATGGCTTGGGCAATGTCGTCCTCGTTCTTTCCCGAAAGAATGTCCACATGAAGTCCGTCTAGATGGAACGCTTCGTAAGCCGTCGAAGCACCTAGTAAATCGAAAAGTCTCTTTTCTTGGTTCCCCCCTCTTGAGATTGTTAATTTTTTTCTCGTTCGTGGGAAGATTCTCACGCTTGCCGAGTTATATTTCCCCTTGCTAGGTGCATTTATCGTGATGACTCCTTTTAATTTTGAACTAATTACTTTAAATTCAATGAGATCTTCTAATTTCTCCTTTATGAAATCGAATTGGAGATCGCCAAGAACTAATATGTTAATATTTTTATTGTTTACAAAGAAATCAAAGGATGTAATTACTTTTTTCAGGTTTTCAAGGATCTCTGTCGCAATCTTAAATTTTTCGGGATCGTCAATATTAATTACGAATTCCTTGCGAGGATGTAAGTTGGACAAAAGCCCTGTTGTCTTGGGTGGTATGAATTTGCCATCATGATATTGGGTTCCTAGTTCAAACTCATTTTTTACATTTAGGCTAATCGTGACAATTTCGCCTTCAAGTGCCTGCTTTAAAGGAGAATTAGCCAGAGAAACCACTTGTCTTATCTTGATTTTATCGTTTAACCATTGTCCTGATTTTAAGGCTCCAGAAGTAAGACCAATGTTCAGCATCTCGCCAAGACCTTTCCGTTGTTTAAATCCTAATATTACAAAGGCCAATTCAGAATTTTCAAACTCTCTTTTTTTAAGATGAACGGAAATCCTTTCAATTAAATTCTCAATCCCCGTGATCTTTTTTGCAGATGTTTGGATTATCGGAATTCTTTCTTTCCCAAGCTTTTTTAACTCTGAATTGATTCTTTCAACATTCGAATTAGGTAAATCCATTTTTGTTGCTGCGATGATGATAGGTAAATCTCTTTCCCGAGCTTTTTCGTAAAGCCAGTGTGTTCTAGCTTGGAAACCGTCCGTTCCAGAAATAACCAGTACTAAAAGGTCTGCAAATTCCAATCCCAAGGCAATACCTCCTTGAAAGTCGGCGTGACCCGGAGTGTCTAAAAAATTAAGCGTTAAGCTTTGTCGTTTCAAAACGAACTGAATGACCTTGAGGGACACCGTCGTACCGTGAGAAAGCTCGTAATCTAAATTATCGGGAAACTTTCCTACTATTGCCTCAATCAAGCTTGATTTGCCGTGTTGAGCGTGTCCAGCAACTAGAACATTTAAAATTCTTTCCTTAGTAACCATTTTTATCTTACGACAATGTATTATTTAGTAATTTTAGAATAAGATTATTTATTAAATCTCTCTTCGGAACCCTTCAATAGCTTCAAAATAATCCAAGATAGATTCCCTCAACTCAACGGCGGGAACAATGTTCCTAACTCTTCTTACATATTCAACAGCTTGAGACCAGCTCCATTCTGGATGTTCCTTTAATAACCACGCAACACAAATAGCTCCGCTCCGAGAAATACCCATAGCACAATGGACCAAAAGTTTTCTATTATCTTCTTTAATCTTCTTGTTGATAAAAGAGAGTACCTCCGCTATTATTTCGTGAGATGGATATGTGTTATCTGGAAAACCTCTAAATAAATATTCGAACTTTCCTCTAGGGGGTTGATAATGCTTGTATTCCATCAGGTTAACTATAGCAGTAATTCCTTCTTCTTCCATCTTCTTAAAATTTAGCCTGGGCCAATACGCACCAATGTATAAATGTTCATTTATCTTGTATATCTCGTCAAGCTCGGGATTTTTATATTCTGACAATATTCATAAACCAAAATTTATTAACCACTCTTACTAAAGAAAAATTTTGAGAAGTAATGAATTTTGCTATTAAACAATGTAAAGAAAAAAATGATGATGATGAAAAAAAAAATGAGGTTATAATTTCTTTTTTCGTATCCTATAGAGGACAAAAGAAATTCCACATAAACCCGCTAATCCAATTAACCAAGGTTCATAACCAGGAATTCCCCCATTCTCTCCTGTTATTGCTGATGTATAGGCCGTAAAAGTGGGATCCTGCTCTATTGTCCCTCCAGCCCAATCTGGGAAGCAGGTAACATAATAAAATCCCACACTCACGCTAGATAGATGGCTTAAAATATAAGCAGCTAATAACACCCGAATACCGGCTCTTGTTTCAGTAAGATTTCCAATAAATCCCGCAATAAATGCGCCAAAACCCAAGATAGTTCCAAAATTAATAGGTGTCGAGACTAAGCCTCTACCCACAACAAATGTTGTAGATTCATGTTCTTCCGTGCCGTCGAGAGTATAATTGCTCGTTTCATCAAAGTTTAACTTATAAACTGGATGTCCATTAATATAACAAGTGGCTGCTGGGATTTCATGTGTTATTTGACCGATTGTGGAACCAGTAGAATTTTGAAATCCTATTTCGCTTCCTGAACCTTCGTCTATGTTGAATCTCATGATATTTACCGTATTGATAACTGCAAGACTAAAACCTGGATATATCCCAAATCCACTTAACCTTGCTCCGATTCCTCCTCCAGCAGAATTGTTATAGTAACCTAGATAATAACCGCTACCTAAATTAAGAGAATCTCCTCCAATAGCTGTAGAGATAATTTCTTCCCATTGTGAAAATACCCACAGATTAGTCATTTCACCAATGTTGTATTTGACTCTCGTAGTGACTTTTCCGTTATCTATTGTAGTGATATATGTGAAATTGAGCTCCTCTATGACAGAGGCCGCAACAATGTTTCCCAAATTAGTAGACGAACTATCTAAACCTGCTGATACGCTTAATGGTTGCCATAAAGTAAATACATTTTTATACGACATTCCATAGCTATATTCTGCACCAGTTGATGTTGTAGTTTTTTTCAAATTTATTGGTATTGCTTCAGTTTCAATTGAAGGATCGACGTGCATCCACGAAGGGGCTCCTGCATCATTAAGTCTTTCGTTAAGTAAAAGTCTATGATATCCTGAATAAAACGACCATCCCAAGAACATGTGATTTCTATTGCTAGGAAGTTCCGCTGGATCTGTTTTATAATCATAGTATGCCATCAATCCTAAAAACCTGTTCACAACAAATAAATGCGTCGCTGGATCGCCTCCAGGATTAAAATGCTGAACTAACAGCTGAAATGGTGCACACGCATATTCGCTTGAGTTATATCCATTGTCAAGATCCCAAGAAAAATTCTGCATTGCAATATATAGGGATTGAACACCCCCAACATTTGTATAGGTTTGATAGAACTTTGAATCAACATCTGTGATTGAATCGTTGTGAGTTGCTGTTCCGTTATAAACGCCGGGTTTGTAATCTTCTTCTAATTGAAATCCTAAAAAATCGTATGACACATCCCAATATTCTTCTGCAAACGAATGGTCGTAGAGGTTCTCTCCTGCAGCAGCTACTAATGGTGTGGCAAACGAAAGCATTAAAATGGATACAATGGTCATGCTTAATAATTTCTGTTTAAAATTTGCCATTTTTGTTCAAATTTATTGCTAATAGTTTGGATATATTTTTTATGGAAATTCAAGCATAAAAATATAACCCATAAATTAGAGCCTTAAGTTCTAAACAATGAATTAAAACCAAGCAAACATGATTGGTTTTATAAAATACACCTTCTTTACGATTTATTTTTTGATTAGATTTTGGCTAAATCTCGGCTTGCTATCACACTTGCATCAAGACCCAAAACATCTTTAACGAGCACTTGTCCCATTATTAGCGGTGCTTCAATTTCTAGCGTGGCAATTTCTCTCAAGACATCGTCTAATTTCTCCTTAGGAATGGGTACATTGGTTCTCACGGGAACGAGAGGCAACAGCCCGTTTTTCACGCGCATCGTGGTAGTTAGAATTCGTTTTGGAGAGATAAATTCCTCTTTAGCGTATTCTTCACCTCTCTTGCAGGTGTGTCCTTCCACGATGAGCTCTCCATTCACATTTTTCACATGAATCTCGCATCCTGTTGGGCAAACAATACAACGCACGGTTTTTTCTCCTTCTGGTAAAACTTCAGTCATTTTCATCATTCCTCCTTTATATTGAGTTCCTCCACTTTTCAAAACCATTCCGATTATTGATGAGAACTTCTGGTTCTGGAATCACTTCTATCTCCATTGCTTTAGTTTCTTGGTTCAAGCCAATCTCTTCTAAATTCACATTTAATTCGATCATTTCGCTCGGTAAGACATATCTCCTCTTTTTTTTAAAAAAGACCTTGTTATTGTCGTCTTTAAATTGTATTAAAACCCTTCGTTCGGGGTGTTTTACTCGAAACGAAAAAATTACATCCTTTGAAAGGTCTTTCGTGTTTATCAAGTCCGGCTTCACGTAATTCACGTTTTCTCCTGCGCTACACTTTATTTTTCTCTTTTTTTCGGAACACTTTCCAAACTTGTTGTCGATGTAATCAACAGCATTTAATCCTGCTCGTTTTGCTTCAGCGACCACTAGATCCACGAGGTCGTGTACCTGTAATACGTTACCGCACGCAAAAATACCCTCTGAGGTGGTTTGAAGGTTATTATCTATTGTCGGCCCTCCATTTGAAGATATTTCCGCACCGCAATTTTGTGTGAGTTCGTTTTCTGGAATCAAACCAACTGACAAGAGCAAGGTATCACATTCAATAAAGCGGTCAGTTCCGATGATTCTATCAAACTTGCGATCAACTTTTGAGATCGTCACCCCCTTGACTCGATTTCTTCCATGAATCTTGGTTACGGTATAACTCGTGATGAGTGGAATGTCGTAATCCTCCAAGCACTGGACTTGATTTCTTAAGAGTCCGCTGACGTATGGTTGAATCTCGACAACTGCTTTTACTTGACACCCTTCCCATGTCAATCTCCTCGCCATGATCATTCCAATATCCCCGCTTCCTAAAATCACATAAGTCCTCCCTGGAAGGTAGCCTTCAATGTTGACGAATCTTTGCGCCTGACCTGCCGTATAAATTCCCGAGGGTCTAAATCCTGGCATGTTAATCGAACCTCGAGTTCTTTCGCGACATCCCATGCTTAGTATGATCGCCTTGGCATTTATCTCAATAAGTCCCTCGTCCTTATTTATAGCGTGAATGACCTTGTCTTCTGATAGCTTTATGACCATTGTTTCTAACTTGTAGGGAATTTCAAGTCGTTTAACCTCGTTGATGAATCTTTGAACGAACTCAGGTCCAGTCAGTTCCTCTTTAAATTCGTGAAGTCCAAATCCGTTGTGAATACATTGAAGCGTAATTCCTCCCAATTCCTTGTCTCTTTCGAGTATGAGGACGTTCTTGTTCTCCTTTTTTACGACTATTGCAGCTGCTAACCCTGCAGAACCACCACCTATGATCGCTACATCTGTCTCGTATTTTTTCACGATTTATAAAGCCCCCTTTCGTTTGAGTTCAGTTAAAATCCTATCCTTTGTCCTGCATACAACTATGTTTGTATCATCTCCTCTTTTAGTGATTTCTTCATATGGGAGGTTTAATTCCTTGGATAAAAGTTCTATGATTCGTGGTCTGCAAAAACCGCCTTGACATCTTCCCATGCCTGGTCTGCAACGAAACTTTACGCCATCAACAGTTCTTGCTCCAACAGGAGCTCGAATTGCGTTTAAAATTTCCTTTTCTGGAACCGTTTCGCACCGACACACAATCCTACCCCATGAGGGGTCTTCTTTTATTTTTAAATCTATTTCATCATTTGAAAAATTCACGAAACGTTCGGGTTTTGGTCGATATGGATTATAATCTTCTTTTTTCTTCATGGTTAAGCCGAGTAGTTCAAGAAATTCTTGTACTTTCTCGGCAATAGAAAAACAGGAAGAAAGTCCGGGGGATAATATTCCAGCAACATTAATAAATCCGTAAACATCCGTGTTATCAATAATAAAATCCATTGATTCTGGTACAGCTCTCAAACCAGCAAAATTTCTAATCGTGCTTTTCAACGGCAAGTTAGGAACGAGTTTCATTCCTCCCTCCAATACTTCCTTTAATCCTGCAGTTGTTGTGGACAGATCGTCTATATCAACTATATTTTGGGCGTTTGGTCCTGCAAATGTGTTTCCGTGTATTGTTGGACATACCAAAATACCTTTCGATACTTTAGTCGGGGATGGAAATAGGATTTTATTTAGTCGAATGGAATTTCTATCAAATAAAATATATTCTCCCTTGCGCGGTATGATGTCAAAATAATCCAAACCAAGCATCTTGGATATCCTTGAAGAATAAAGTCCCGCAGCGTTGATTAGGTGACTTCCTTGAAACTCTTCCGTTCTGGTTTTAACGTGAAACACATAATCCTGGTGCTTGATCTTAATTACTTCTTGATTACGGAAAAATTTAACTCCATTTGTAGCGGCATTTTCTGCCAAGGCAAAGGTCATTTCGTAGGGACTTACGATACCAGCAGAAGGGGCGTGAAGGACAGCAACAACCTCGGGTGTTAAATTTGGTTCCATCTTTAGAATTTTTTCCTTATCGAAAATCACTTCCAAACCAGGAATACCGTCTTGTATGCCGTTTTTTCGATAAGTTTCCAATTCTTCTATTTGATAATCTTCCAATGCAACCACGAAAGATCCTATCCTTCGAAGAGGAAAATTCAATTCCTCTTGTGCTTTAGTATACAATTGATTACCATGTATACAGAGATTCCGCTTGGTATATTTTCTATCTGCCGCGTAACCTGCGTGTACCACTCCTGAGTTAGCCTTCGTCGTTCCCGAAGCGATATCTGCTTCTTTTTCCAATAATGCAATGTTAATATCGTACTTCGAAAGAGTTCGAGCTATAGCACAACCTATTACCCCTCCACCTACGATGATCACGTCATAAATCAATTGAACGATTACCCAATAGTCGAGTGTTTTATTTATCTTATGATACAATAAGTAGTAAATAAATTATTAGTTTTTTCTTCGTTTTTTTCTAAATGGTTTAGAATAATCAAAATCTAGAAAATCTTGCTATATCCTAACGAGTAATTATGGACTTATTTTTAACATGAATTGGGTGTATTCAAATATTACGGGAGGATATAATCCTTTCCAAATGTTTTATCTGTGAAAATATATATTTTATCGGCTCCAGAGGTTGTTGGAACTCCATTTACCTTCAATTCAATTATCAAATTTTTCTTATTTGTTCCCCTCGGCGTTTTCTTAACTTCATTTCCCTCGAGCTTTAACATTTCGACCTTTTGATGAATGTAAGTGTCAGTTGTTCTTCCCATTATTATTATATCGTCATTTTGAGCTAAATAACCGTTATTAAGCGATATCAATGCAGTATTAGGTGGTTTATAATCAATCACGCTCCCAACTCTTATGTAACGATAATGTGAAAGGTTAGATGGTGACCTATGCTGTTGATCCTCCTCCGTTACTCTTTTAAAATAAAAACCCGTTGTAAATCCTCTATTGTACACTTTTTTTAATTCGGTCACCCACTTACCAGCCTTTTTTTTTGAAAAAGATCCATCGTAATATGCATCAATAGCTTCTCGATATACCTTGCTCACGACTTCAACATAATGTGGGTGCCTCATCCTTCCTTCTATCTTAAAACAATCAATATTAGCTTCGATTAATTCGGGTATATGGGCGATCGTACATAACTCACGCGAATTCATAAAGCGAACACCATCGTATATATATTCCGTACCCTCTTCTTCTCTTACCCACCACCGCCTTCTGCACGGTTGAACGCAACTTCCCCTATTTGCAGATTTTTCTTCGGTACCACAAATATCCTGCGAAAAATAGCATCTCCCGCTCACCGAACTACACATGGCCCCGTGAACGAAAACCTCGATTTCAGAACTTGTTAAATTGCGCTTGACTTCCTTGATTTTCTCTAAGGAAAGTTCTCTTGCTAGAATGATCCTTCTTGCGCCCAAATTCTCGTAAAATTTAGCTGACAAAGAATTCGAGACATTACATTGCGTAGAAATGTGAAAAGGCACTTCTAATTGTCGTGCCATTTCTAATATGGCAATATCGTGAATAATAACGGCGTCAATTCCTGCCTCACTCGCTCTTGTTATGAGGTCCCTAATAGATTCGATCTCGTTGTCGTAAACAAGGATATTCGTTGCCAAATAGGCTTTAAGCTCGTTATCGTGGCAAAAATTAACAACTTTATTAATATCTTCTAACGAAAAATTTTCAGAACGGATTCTCATGTTATAATTGTCAACACCAAAATACACGGAATCTGCAAAACCAATTGCCGCCTTAATCGCTTTTAAATTCTTAGCAGGTGCGAGCAGTTCTACCCTTTTCATTTTTAGAATCCGTCTTAATCGATAATATAAAGAAAAAGCACGATTTTTTGGTTTTAATTCAAATGAATTTTATTTTTTAGAGCAGCTTTTTTTGTAAGCTCGGTAAAGGCTTCCTCAACGCTTTGACCTGTTTTTGCTGATGTCTGGATGTAAATGCTATTCTTTTCGTTGGCAAACTCAAGAGCCTTGTTTTTCTTTATTGTAGAACCGATCTCTTTAATTAAATCTAGTTTATTCCCAATCAGAATGAATGGTACATCATTCCCACAGTATTTAAGCAATTCAGGATACCAAGTATTTATAACTTTTTGAAAGGTGTCTGGACGAGTAAGATCAAAAATTAATAAAGCACCGCTCGTTCCACTATAATAATTACTACGCATGGTTTTAAACCTTTCCTGTCCTCCAACATCCCAAATTGTTAGCGTAACCTCGTCTTCTTTAAACTTTACCTTTTTATTCAAGAAATCAACGCCCATCGTCATTCTATACGATTGACTAAACTGATTGTTGATGAATCGGTTAAGAAGGCTCGTTTTTCCTACTGACCCTGGTCCGAGAAGCGTCAGTTTTAAGTGATATTCTACCATGTTTTTCCAAGAATCTCCTGTTTTCTTTTTTGTTATTTTATTAAAGATTTAATAGTATATAAAATCCATATAGAGCAGTAAAAAAATCCGAAAATAAATATTTAAGTGATATTAAGGATTGAATTTCTCAACTCGATCCGATTTTTTTAAAATCACAATAATAGAGTGGTTAAATTATGGAGGAGCAAAAACATGAGCGCATCTCTGAAAAAGATTATTTTATGAAAATTGCAGAGGTTGTTGCCCAAAGGTCCACCTGCATAAGAAGATCTGTAGGCGCTGTTCTCGTGAAGGATTCTCATATTATTTCGACGGGATACAACGGCGCGCCGTCAGGGTTTAAACATTGTACGGAAGAATCGTGTGTTAGGAAAAACCTCAAGAGTGGAGTGAATCACGAGCTTTGTCGGGGGGTGCATGCCGAGATCAACTGCATCATTCAAGCGGCACTTCACGGGACTTTGATCCAAGGTAATACAACACTCTATTGTACTACATTTCCTTGCATGAGTTGTTTGAAACTGATCATTAACGCGGGTATTAAAAACATCGTTTATAAGGAAGGATATAACATGGAAAATCAGATCAAGCAGGATTTGATAAAAGAATCTGATTTAAACATTGAAAAATATATTCTGGAGGGGCACTAATAATTCAACTAACAGAACAGGTCCAACTTAAAAAAACGCCCGAACTATCTCATGTCTGCCATTTGGCAAAAAACCTTTATAATAGCAGTTATTTAATGTATTTTTTCATTATATAGATATCAGCAAGCTCTTCTTTAATAAAAGCAATATGTTCGATATCCATCATAATTTCATCAATTTTTATTGCATTTTTTAAATTTTCTATGGCCTTATCGTAATTATTTTCTGATTTAAATAGCAATCCAAGGTTAGTAAATAAAATACGATTATTAAGTTTATTTCCCATTTTATCATTGAGTTTAATTGCTTCCTCGTAAAAAGGTAACGCTTGGTCAGTACCGCCAGCTCGATGATAATTAATCGCAATATTTGATAAAATACCAGCTTTCTGTATTAAATCTCCCGTGTTTTCAGGATATTTCAACGCCTTAAAACACTTGTATAAATCAAATTTTCCTTTATTTAGATTGGTTTAATTTGTTGAATAAGTCTAATTTTTTTTTAAACTTCACTAATTTATTTTTTCAGCGATGATAAAAATGTGATGCTCGGGGACTAATGGTTCGTCAATGCCAACATAATCCGTTTGAATTATTTGAAATCCACACGAATTTAGAATCTTTTTCCACTCCTCTATTTTTAGAAAATTAAGAGGTACATTGATGTCTTGATGCCCTATCACTCGATTGTAAAACCAGTCAAAAAAACTATTTGTCATGTAAATTTTATCGTCGTCAATATATGCCTCTTTAATGATTAACCTATTTTTTGTAACTCTTGTTGCTTCTTCTAATAACTGCTTGGGATTATTCGAATGATGTAAAACAGTATATAAAATTGTAGTGTCTACTTCGTTATTTTTTAACGGTAATTCCGCTTCTGGTTTGCATAAAATAAGTGGTAAACCAGATTCGTTATAATCGACAACATCAACCAAAATTACTTCTTTTGCAAGATTTATTTTTATTTGTAAGGCTAATAATCCGTCGCCTGCTCCGAGATCAAGAATTCTTTCCCCGGTGAGATACTTTCTGATATTTTCAAAATTTAATTTAGCTCTATTGAATGCAATGTGTTTTGTGTTTATTTCTCCGTTAGCACGCTTTTTAATGAATGCACGTAAAATACATTCTATTTCAAGAAGAGATTTTCTTGCTTTTACGCCCTTGGATATAACTCGATTTACATAAAACCAAAAAATTGAGCTTTTTAAAGAGCTTATATTAGCATTTTTCATTGCTGATAATAATAAGGATCTAATTTCTTCCAAATAATGTTTGGTTTGTTTATTTTTTTTAGAAAATATGAGATTTACTAGTTGTTCTGGTTTACTCACATCATTGTTGTCAGTAGGATTATTAAATATGATTACTTCTCCTGCCTTTTGAGTCATTTTTTTATAAAATATTATATTGATTTTAGTAAATGAGTTTTTGCTCACTTATAAACTTTATGAGCAATTGCTCATTTAAAGTAATTGTCATGTCAAACAAAAAATTTAGTCGAAATAAAGAGGAAAAAATAGAGCTGATCTATGAAACTTTCTTTAATCTAGTCCTAAAAAAAGGATATCATAAAATAAGTACAAATCACATAGCTAAAACTGCAAAAATTAGCATTGGTACGATATATAAATATTTTCCTAAAGGGAAAGAAGATATTATGAGAAAATATTTCGAAACTTCAATGGAAGAAATATTAAATATTAACGATTTAATTGTTATAAATGATGATAATATTAGATCGTTCCTCAATCGATTTATTATGGATTTATATAAGAACCATGAAAAAAAGGTAGGATATAATTTAGCTTTAAGATCTGCTATACAAGCTGATAAGCAATTGCTTGAAGCTCATAAAAACAAGATTGAACTTACATTTAAAGAAATTGCTCAGCATTTGAGAAAGAAAAACAATAATTTTAGGCAAATACCCGAGGAAAAATTGATTGAAATTTTTATTTTTTTATATAATCTCATAAATGCGATTATTTACCATCACTTAGCAATAATGAAATTATTTGAAAGTAGTGATAGATTGGTTGTTTACCTTTCAAACTTAGTGGCTTTTTCCTTGGATTATTTAAGTAAATCTTAATCTAGAAACTGCCTTTTTAATGTATTTTATATGAAATTTCTTAGATTCATTGCTCTTTTTCGTATGATATACTGGGAATATTAATAAATTCAAAAAAACTTCAGTATATGATATTTTGATTATATCAATCAAAAATAACTATAATTATTGCAATTTAATATGAAATGAATTTTTAGATGAATGGTAAAAAAGGATTAATTCATAAAGTAGAGAGATTTTCCCTTCACGATGGTCCAGGCATTAGGACTTTGGTCATAATGAAAGGATGCCCCTTAAAATGCTCCTGGTGTTCCTCCCCTTATACACAAAGTCCCAATCCCGAAATTCTTTATATAAAGAGTAAATGTACGGGGTGCGGTCGGTGTATTGAAACCTGCCAACAAAGTGCAATAACATGGGATGTAAATCTCTCTCAAGTAATAACGGATAGAACATTATGTATTGGTTGTGGTAAGTGCGTCAGTGTTTGTCTTAATGCCGCTCGTGAGTTATCAGGTAGGTCTTATACGATACAGCAATTATTCCAAGAAGTTGAAAAGGATGCGATCTTTTATCGTCGAAGTGGGGGTGGAATTACCATAGGTGGTGGGGAACCAACATTACAGGCCGAATTTGTTGGTGAATTTCTATCTATATGCCAATCACATTTTTTTCACACAGCCATGGAAACATGCGCCCTTACCTCTTGGGAAAAATTTGCCCCCCTCTTGGATTTGCTCGATCTTGTTTATATTGATCTCAAACACATGAATGATAGTTATCATATTGCATGGACAGGAGCTTCCAATCGTGAGATTCTAAAAAATATTAGAAAAGCCGCCCAGAAAAATCAAATAATATTACGAATTCCCTTAATTCCTGGATTTAACGATTCTACGGAAAATATCACAGAGAGCGCAAGATTTGCGAAACAACTCGGAAAGAACATTATACGCCTGGAACTTTTACCTTATCATCAATTCGGTATTCATAAATACGAAGAATTAGAAAGAACATATACAATTGAATCCATTCAACCCCCTTCGGAGGATGATATGGTAAATTTACAGGATATTGTCAGATCTTTCGGTATTGAAGTAAAAATAGGCGGCTGAGATGTGACATATCAGAACATCATTAACGAATAAAAAAAAAGGTATTTGTATGAAATTAGGTCATAACTATCATAATCTACGGTACCCAGTACCTTCTGAACAATCAGCCGTTTTTTACCAAGAACATATTGAACGATTGAGAGAGAACCATCTGAATACTAAAAATACAGCTTCTATTGATAGGTTACGGATCGAGACACGTGTGATGAAAGATACAGAAGGTGAACCAATGGCAATCCGCAGGGCCAAGGTCTTTGCTAGGATCTGTCGGGAGATGCCAATTGAGATCTGGCCAGATGAACTAATTTTCGGTCATACGGGCGTGCGTCCTCTTTGTCGGGATGTGATTCCCGATGACTGCCCGGTCCTCCTGAAAGGACAGCGTTTAACGTCCCTCATGGTGGATACAATTGAATTTGAATTAAAAGATTTTGATCCCGCCGACCAGAAGGAATTAATCGAGGAAATCGCTCCGTATTGGAAGGGAAATGGTGATTGGGAGAGAACTCATGCAGGTAGCAATTTCCAGGCTTTACCGGATTATTTAAAAGATCTTCTCTTCGAGGATACATGCACCTTTCCCCTGAAACAATCATTAATATACACGCCTTTTTTCATTTCGGGAGGACATTACGGGCATAATTCAATCTCTTACCCTGAGGTTCTAAAAAAAGGACTCTTAGGTATCAAGAAAGAAGTTGAAGCGAAGTTTAAAACGACAATGGAAAGCGATAATGGTTCAAGAACTTTTTTAAAAGCGGTTATCTTAGCCTTGGAAGCGTCCATTGATGTAGGCAAGAGGTTCGCGGATAAAGCAAGGGAAATTGCCAAGAAGATAGAAGATCCCGTACGTAAATCTGAACTCGAAAAAATTGCAACGATTTGCGACACTGTTCCTGCTTATCCCGCCCGAACATTTCATGAGGCACTACAATCAATTTTTATGACCCAAGTCCTTCTCAATTGGGAATCGCCAATGATTCTTTCACAGACTACAGGGAGGATCGATCAATACCTGCTCCGATACTTTGAAGAAGATATGCAACATGGGATTCTCACGGTTGATATTGCTCAGGAACTGTTGGACTGTTATCTAATAAAGTTAAATCATATCAACCGAGGGAACCATCTTGCAGTGGGGGGATACAAAGCTAATGGCCGTGATGGCACGAATATGCTTTCCTACATGTTGATCGAGGCCATGAAACACGTCCGTCTTGCGCATCCTTTTATAAGCGTGCTTCTCCACGCTCGAACGCCCCAAAAGTTGCTGATTAAAGCGGCGGAGTTATCTGCTCTCGGAACGGGGCATCCTGTTTTTCTCAATGCTGATACCTTAACTACAATGATGTTGGCACGTGGGAATATAGGGGGCTTTCCTATCACCCTAGAGCTTGCTCGAACCGCCACACCTGTCGGTTGCTACGAACCAGTCATCATGGGTCTGGATTCAGGATATATGTACGGTGGTTATTTCAATTTAGCAGCCATTTGCGAATTAGTTCTCACAAATGGATACAGCAGGCGCTATGGAAAAAACATAGGGCTACAAACTGGTGATCCTCGGAAATTCACCTCTTTTAAAGAATTTAAAGAAGCTTACAATGCTCAACTTTCATTCATGATAAAGAATTTTTCTTCTGCAACTGATATTTTTGAACGAGTGTTATCCAATCTCCTGCCAACACCATTCGAATCGAGTCTCATTAAAGATTGTATTTCTAAAGGGAAATCACGTGAAGACGGAGGTGCGCGGTTTAATTTCAGGACGATAATCGGGGCTGGATCGAGTGATACTGGAGATTCACTAACTGCCATATCTAAACTCATTTTTGATGAGAAGAAAATTACAATGGATGAATTATGTCGTGCATTAGAAGCCAATTTTGAAGGATATGAAAATATCCGGAATATTTTATGCGCTGTACCCAAGTTTGGAAATGATGATGATATTGCCGATGAACAGGTTGCGTGGGTTAGTCACGTGTTCGCTAAAGAGGTATCTAAGCAAAAAAATACCCGAGGCGGTCACGCCGTTCCTATGGGTGCCCCCTTGCAGTATTACATGTTTGGAGGATGGGTTGTAGGGGCCTTACCCTCGGGAAGAAAAGCATGGGAACCATTATCGGACGCTTGGTCACTATGTGCAGGAAGCGATGTTAATGGTCCAACGGCCGTTTTTAATAGCATGGGAAAAGTTAACAATGCAGAACTTTCAGCTGGCGTCACTCTCAATCTGCGTTTAGATCCTTCGATTTTCAGAAGCGATGATGGCATTCTAAGATTCGTTAACTTTATTAGAGCCTTTGTTGATCAAGGAATCTTCCAAGTTCAGTTCAACATCATAGATACAAAAACGCTCCGAGAGGCGCAAAAAGAGCCGGAAAAATATAGAGATTTAATCGTAAAAGTTGCAGGGTATAGCGCTTATTTTACGCAGCTTATTAAATCATTACAGGATGGAGTCATTACTAGAACGGAACATAAACTTTTATAATAAATCCATTAAAAAAGTAAAAAAAATGATAGATTTGAACGAAAAATTTATAACAATTCAACCTACAGCACGCATGAAAAGGTTAAGAGCATTTTATATTGAAAATTCAAAACAAGATGAACCATTTTACACTATATATTTCGATCGTGCAATCGCTAGAGTCATGAAGGAGACCGAAGGAGAACCAATGGTTTTACATAGGGCCAAGGCTTTTGCCGCAGCAGTAGAAGCTATACCGGTCGAAATATTTCCTGATGAACCTTTTGTGGGATGGATTGGAGGTAGTCCTACTGCCATTCCATTGGGCGCAGAACAACTGGGAGCTAGATTAGAAATCGAGCTGGATTTCTATAAAAACATGAATGCTGAAGATCGGAATATTGTACGAGAGGAAATTATTCCTTATTGGAAGGGTAGTGGTGATTGGAAACGCCATTGGTTCCATCAAAATTATCAGATGCTTCCCCCTGAGACGCGTAATCTTCTCTACGGAGATCCCGATCCAGACCTTAAAAAAATAGGAATTATAACGCGATCAAGACCACCAGCTTTACCTCGGATCGAGATGAATGAAGTTTCGGATGAGACGGATGGTTTGGGGCGGGGATTTATCAGCGATGGCATGAATCGCCACCATATAGGTCATTGTTCCTATGGATACAAAAAGGTGCTGAAAAAAGGTTTTCTTGGTATTAAAAAGGATGCAGAGGATCGACTGGCTCGAATTGATTGGACCAATACAGAAGATCAAAAAAAGGTACCTTTCCTCAAGAGCGTGATAATTGCAATGGATGCTGCTGCGAAAGTTGGGACGAAATTTGCAGTTAGCGCTCGAAAAACAGCCGAAAAAGAAACGGAACTGGGCCGTAAAGGCGAATTGGAAAAGATCGCCCGGATATGTGAGCGTGTTCCTGCTCTTCCTGCTCGTACTTTTCATGAAGCCCTCCAATCTGTCTGGTTTACTCAAATTTTAAATTGGTGTGAAGTTCCAATAATTTTTGCTGTATCTCCAGGCAAAGTTGATCAATACCTTTATCCGTTTTACGAAAAAGATATTCGTGAAGGTAATCTAACAAAGCAGGACGCCCAGGAATTAATTGATTGCTGGCTAATGAGATTCACGCAGGGGGTGTCGCCGTTCATTCCCCAATCCGGTGCCGCCTATCACATGGATGTCGGGGGTTTAAAAGAAGATGGGAGCGATGCTACCAACGAATTATCATACATGTTTATTGAAGCCATGATCCACACGCGAATGGTCGAACCAAATTTCGGAGTTTTTGTCCATAGTAAAACTCCAGAGGATTTGTTGATTAAGGCCTGTCAACTCTGCGTTCTAGGAACAGGACATCCCATGTTTCTAAATAATGATGTTTTTGTCGAAAACTTTTTAGCACGTGGGACTTTGGGCGGACCTTCCGTTCCGCTGGAGTTAGCTCGAACTAGTGGTGCTATTGGTTGTAATGAACCTCATGTGACAAATTACGACTCTGAATTCAATGTGGGGCCATTTCTCCTCTTACCACATGTTTTAGAATTGACCCTATCGAATGGATGGAGTCGAATCCATAATAAATATATGGGTCTGCGTACCGGAGATCCAAGGGAATTCAAAACTTTTGCTGACCTACAAGACGCTTACTTAAAACAATTGGCGTATTTAACAACACAATGCGAGATCGCTAATAATAATTCTGAAATTACTCTAGCCCAGCGATATCCTACAATTTACGCATCTGCGTTAATTGAAGATTGCATCGAAAATGGGCTTACACGAGAAGAGGGTGGGGCACGGTTTAATTTTGGTCCTTGTATCGCCACAGCTGGTGCAACGGATGTTGGAGACTCCCTTGCTGTAATCAAAATGCTAGTATACGATAAGCAGGAGATAACAATGTCTGAACTTCTCGACGCCTTAAAGACTAATTTTGAAGAACACAATTCATTGCGTGAAAAACTACTTCAGGTGCCTAAGTTTGGAAACGATATAGATTATGTCGACGAGATTGTCTCTTGGGTCATGAAAACCTATTGCGATGAAATCATCAAACACGAAAACACGCGTGGGGGACATTTAGTTCCTTATCAAAATCCTCTTGCTTGGTATGTGAGTACCGGCAGATCTGTCGGAGCTCTTCCTTCGGGAAGAAAAGCTGGAGAACCACTTTCAGACGGGATCTCCCCTACACGCGGGGTGGATGTCAGTGGACCCACGGCCGTGTTTAATTCCGTCAGTAAAATTGATAACATCTCAATTTTTTTTGGAGAGACCCTAAACATGCGGCTCAACATGGATGTTTTCGCAAATGACGCAGGAATCCATAGGCTGGCTACAATGATTAGGACCTTTGTCGATCTTAAGATTCATCATTGCCAATTTAATCTTGTCTCTTCAGAAATTCTAAGGAAAGCACAGCAGAATCCAAGTGAATATCAAGATCTTACAGTACGAGTGGCTGGTTATGTTGCTTACTTCACTAGGTTAAGCAAGTCAGTACAAGACAGCATAATCGCCCGTACAGAGCATGGTGGTTAAATTAGTATTTAAAACATTCATTCATTCTTTTTATTAATTATTTTTCTAAGAATCTTTAGCTATTTCTAAATGAAATATGAAATCTAAAGTTCATTTATTAGAATATAAAAAAACCAGACTACATAACGAAATATTCGATCTTTATATTAAATAATTAAAAAAAAAGGTAATTATTGTCTAAAATTCACTGAAAACGGTTCTTGCGATGATATCGTCTTGAAGGTTTTTACTAAGATCTATAAAACGAGCAGAATAACCCGAAACCTTGACTGAAAGATCGGGGTATCTTTCTGGATGAGCCTGTGCGTCCTTCAACGTTTCAGAGCTTACAGGATTAATCTGAAGTTCTCTCCCTCCTAATTCAAAGTATGCTTCAACTATAGAAGTGAGTTGGTCTATTCCTTTGTCATTATCTATCAAGCTTGGATTAATTCTCACGTTTAACGCAACTCCATTGGTAAGAAGGGCATCGCGCGAAGCTAAAGCTACTGATCGGAGTGCCATGGTAAGACCATTCTTTTCCGTGCCGTTTACGGGAGAAAGTCCATTCGATACGGCTTCGCCTTGTATTCTTCCATCTGGAGTGGCTCCTAACATTTTACCCTCCAAAACCTGCGTTCCCGCTGCAGATACGAGGCTAGATCGATATATACCATCACCCCCCCTCACGTGATATTTTCTTGGAATGTTGCTAAAAAGCTCCATGACCCATTTTGCAAGTTCGTCTACCTCTTCGTCGCCATTACCGTATTTGGGCGCTTTATTTCTTAATTGTTGCTTGAGTGCTTCTGCGCCCTTGAAATTATTACGAAGATGTTTAACCAATTCTTCCATTGTTATCAATTTTTGCTCGAAAACTGCCCAACGAATTGCCGCAAGCGAGTTAACAACCGTTCCTAAGGCTTGTCCATTCATACAACTATTATTGTAGCGTGCCCCGCTTCGGGTAATATCGTTTCCACTCTCCAAACAACCCTCTATCGTGGATGATATTAATGGAGAAGGAAATTCTTCTGCAAATACCTTGTCTTTCAATTCTGCCATTTTCACGACTTTATCTATTGAAAAAGCAAGTTGATCAGCAAAGGCTTTCTTTACATCTTCAAAAGATTTAAAAGTACTTGGATCGGGGGTTTTTGCACCTACTTGTTTTTCTCCCAATAAAAGAACCCTTCCCTCGTTTAAAGCCATGTTAAGAACGACCGCCATAAAAATACCGTTACCTCCGGTATAGGAAAAATCGTTACCTGTACCTGTGGGTTCTACACACCCCACGATTGAATAATCTCGAGCATCTTCTAGTGAATAACCGTCTTTTTGAAGTTGTGGTATTAATATCTCGTCGTTATGAATGGCCATTCCCGCAGTAAATCGAAAAGTTTCAATAACTCTTTTAAAAAATTCCCGTGGCGTTTTAGAAGAGATCCGTATTGACAAAGTGTTTAATAAACTTTTTACGTTTGCAATAGCTTCAAGAAACATGAAAGATACATCGTTTGTTGCGTCGTTTCCGTCATTATCTACGCCCCCAATCGTTATGTTATTCTGTCCTGCTATGACAACGGAAGCAAGTTTAACTAAATATTCTTCAATCGCTCCTAAAGCTTGCTTATAAGTAATCCTTCCTTCTTCTAAATCCGCTGCGTAAAAAGGATAAAGATATTGGTCCACTCGTCCTTGAGAAAATATGTTCATGTCGCCATAACTCATTTCCATGACGACATTAGTCATCCATACGGATTGAATTGCTTCCATGAAAGATGTAGGTGGGAGTGCTGGCACTCTTCTTGCACGTTCTGCAATTTTTAAAAGTACTACTTTTCTTTCTTCGTTAGCATTTTCAGCCATTTTCACGGCAAGTTCCGCATATCGGTTTGAATAATCGCAAACGGCTTTAGAAGTTACCAAAACTGCTTCGTAAAAATCTTTGCGTTGTTCGTAATTCTCGTCCGTTTCTTTGAGTTTCGCAAGACCTTCGGTCGCCATTTTTTCTATTCCTTTAAATCCTAGTTCTAATACTCGTTTATATCCTGGAATGACATGTCCTTGCATGTCGGCTAATAATGCATAAGTACCGGGATTTTGTGCAAGTAATCTACCGAGTATTGCGGCCATTGGTCCTGTCAAATCTTCAAATAATCCTGCTTCTTTCAAGCGTTCAACTTTCCGATTACTTAAAGTTTTACCCTTCCAGAACGGAATGATGTTATTTTTCAAATCATTGCGCTCTTGTTCTGTAAAAGGAGCATAACGTTCAAGGTGATTCAACTGTCCCATTAACATTTTTTTAATGCTTTCATCGACTTGATCGCTTAAGAGAACTTCGTATATGCTAACATGGGTTCCAAGTTCTATTTCGAATGGATCAGCTCTGATTTTACTAGATTTTTTTCCTACAAGCAGCTCATTATCATCAATCCTTATCGGAAGACACCGTAAGAATTCCTCTAATGCTTTAGCTTTCCGCAGGCAAGGTGGTGATCCCTCCATTTGCTTCCAGATTCTTGTATAACATCGAGCTCGCTCAATGTCATATTCAAAAGGACTAGATAACATCTTATCCCTTATTTTTCGAACCCTCTCTGAAGGTATCCCTTGTAGAGGTTTCATGGTTAATTCTTGGATCGTCATATATAAATTAATGACCGTCGTGCATTTAAAGATTTTTGTCATTAATGCAAGATTTAAAAATTCGATTTTATATTTTCAAAGCTGATTTTGAAAAAATGGCTATATTTTCTTAATAAAATGATGATTTAGGTCATATAATATCTTAAAAACCAAACGAGTAAAAAGATTCTTTGAGTGGTAAGTTTTTTTGTGAACCTCTCTTATGTTTAAGAAAAATTCACTTGTATTAAAACGATATTTAAAATAAATGATCTTCTATTATTTTTGAACCATAGTCCGCTTGTTTTACTTTCACGATATCGCTTTCAGGAATTCCAATGTCTCCTAAAAAACCTTGAACTCCTTCAATATCTTCAGTTCTGCAAAAACAATGGATGTTTGGTCCCGCATCGACAGTAAAATAGCATTCGATTCCCTCTTTTTCTTTTTGTTTCACGCCTTCTTTAAGTAATTTAGCAGTTTGAAAATATTGATATCTTAGTTTTGTAACCCGTTTCATAACTCGTAAAGTGTTAGGATTCCAATAAAACAAGGGCGGATCAGATGTCATCATCACACTATGCATGTACAAGCAATTTTTCTCTGTTATTTTCCCCACCGTAGTAAAATCGTCGTTCATGATTGCTTCCCTGATTTCCACGCATTGTCTTTCGGATTCTTTAATTTTTATGGGATTAAACACGCTCGAATGTGCTGAATCGTGTCCAACATTTGATATGACTTCTTTTTCCTCTCGGTTTATTACAGCTATGACGGCGGCAATGTTAAATTCGTTGCAGGCACATATTTGTTCAGCGTAAGATGTGTCATGAGAGTTTCCCTTTTTCCACCATACAAACCCGCCGTGAATCGAGCGAGCTGCAGAACCAGAACCCAGTCGTGCGTATTTTGATAGTTCGGTATTGTCTAAACCTAGATTTAAAGCATTACTAGTACACGTCGCAAGTGCTGCAAACGCTGAAGCCGAAGAAGCTAAACCCGCTGCCGTTGGGAACTTGTTCTCGCTTACCATTTTAAAATGTAGATCTACATTAGCTAACTCTTTTAATGGATTTACCACTGCCAAAATTCGTTTCATTTGGCTTTGATCAAACACGCTCAATTCATTATTTGTTTTTAAAAAAGCAGTGTCTTTGCTAAAGTTTTCTGAAAATTCTATTGTTGTGTGTGTGATAAGGTCAATTCCCGTTTTGGAACTTTCAATGGATTCTTTCGTCATGCTAACAGTATCGTTCGTGGGAATGTTAAGGTACGATGGATGATCGACGGCGCGACCCCAATATTTTATTAAGGCTATATTTGGATGTGCTACAGCTGAAGATTTCAATTTCATGTTAAACCACTTTTATATTATAGAAATTTGTATTCAAGGAATTATAAATTTGGTTTTGTTTTTAAAGAAACTGTTTATAGATTAGAACTTAATCTTTAAATAACAAGGAAAAATAAATGCAAGTATGAACGAGTATTCTTCAGAGATATCGGGTTTCCATAAGCTCTCTATCGAAGAGAGGTTAAAAATAATCAAGGAAAAAGTAGGTCTTAACGACGAGGAAACTGATATTCTCCAGAATTTTGGATATTTTGAACCCCAAGCAATGGACATGCTCATTGAAAATGTTATAGGAAGTTATCAATTACCTTATTCAATCGCATGCAACTTTAAAATAAATGGAAACGATTACCTCGTTCCAATGGTCTTGGAAGAACCTTCGGTTGTAGCTGCTGCTTCAAATGTGGCGAGGATGGCGAGAAAATATGGTGGGTTTCACTGCGAAAAAATTCGTCAAGTCATGATAGGTCAAATTCAGATCGTGAATCTTAAAGCAGTTGAAGATGCTGTAAAAAATATTGAGGTAAACAAGGAAAAAATTATTCGTCTCGCAAACGACCAAGATCCTATTCTCATTAAATTTGGAGGAGGTGCAGTTGATTTAGAAGTAAGACCAATCGATACTATTAAAGGACCGATGATAATCGTCCACTTGCTCGTCAATGTACTGGATGCAATGGGTGCTAACGCCGTGAACACGATGGCCGAGGCAATAGCACCGCTTTTGGAAGAATTATCCCGTGGAAAAGTCTTGCTCAGGATTATTTCGAATCTTGCTACTCATAGAATCGCAAAATGCAAGGCTACTTTTGATAAGGACATGCTAGGGGGTGCTGAAGTGGTTGAGGGCATATTAAATGCTTATGCGTTTGCTAAGGCAGATCCTTTCAGATGTGCAACTCATAATAAAGGAATAATGAACGGGATAATAGCTCTTACTTTAGCAACGGGAAACGATACACGGGCTATCGAGGCAGGAGCGCACGCTTATGCGGCTTTAAACGGATATTCCCCTCTCAGTTGTTTTGAAGTGGATCCTTTTGGTAATCTAGTAGGAGAACTTGAGCTTCCAATGGCGTTGGGAATCATTGGAGGACTCACGAAAACGCATCCGTTAGCAAGGATTTCGCTAAAGATTCTGGGGATAAAAAAAGCAGAAGAATTGGCTCAAGTTGCCGTTGCGCTTGGGCTCTGCCAGAATGTGGCGGCTTTAAGGGCACTTGCTGCCGAAGGCATACAAGCGGGGCACATGAAGTTGCACAAAAGAAAAGCAGAAAAAATAGATTGATATCCATTATTATTGACTTGTATTTGCTTAATAAGGCTTAAAGGATCATATGATTGAAAGACTCCTTGTTTTTTCAAGACCTTTTGCAAATTTAGACATTTTAAATTGGACGCAATCGTTTGTTTGAATGATCTTTATCGCCCATTGGGGAATAAAGCTATTATACTTTACTTCCATGATGCATGTTCCCGGAGGAACGATAAATTTTGAACCTCCTCCGTAATGAAGATCGAGATTATAATTTCGAACTACCATGTTTGTGTCAAAAGTAAGCCTGAAATTTCTTTCCATTATCGATACATACGGTTGTCTTTTATAAGAAACACAACATTCGGGTTTCAAGTTTAATCTTTTTATAAGAAACCAATTCTCTTCCAATGTTTTTTTATCTTGATTGGTATTAAATTCAAGCCAAAATTGAAAAATGAATCTTCAATGAATTTAATGAAAAGATCTTCAATCATATGTTTAGAAATTGAAATATTATTTAAAAACCAGTTGGAGTGTTGCTGGAATATTGATATGTTCTATTCTCTTATTCTGAAAATACAAAAACATTATATAAATATCTTCGTGTTGGAATAAATGATAAAAATGAGAGAAGATTCATTTATTTTTTTTCATTGCTACCTTTTTAACATCTTTTGTGATCTTTTCACAAGCAAGTTGAGCAGAAATGATGGAAACTGGGACTCCCACACCGGGATGAGTATAATGTCCGGCGTAATACAGGTTTTTAACCTTCTTGCTTTTATGATGAGGTCTAAACACGGCAGTTTGTCGCAAGGTATGAGCTAATCCAAGTGCCGTACCCTTGAAAGCGTGAAATGTATTTTTAAAATGCTCGTGCGCAACAATCCGTTTTACAACGATAGAGTCCTTAATCGATTCTCCCGTTAGTTTTTCAACCTTTTCAAGGACTTTATCAAAATATTGCTCTCGGAAGGATTCAATATCGTCAAGATCGGGAGAAACTAAAACAAGAATGGTCATGAGCTCTCCTCCCTCAGGAATTAGGGACGGATCTGACTTTGAAGGGACGGTAATATAAATAGATGGATCTTCTGGCCATTGTGGGTTTGATCCAAAAATCTTATTGAAGTAATCGTCCCAATCGGGGTTAAAATAAAAATTATGATGCAAGAAATTGTTTAATTTCTTGTTCAACCCAAGATAAACCAAGAACGCCGCTGGAGCAATTATTTTCTTCTTCCAATACTTCTCTTTATATGTTCTATATTTTTCCTCTATTAATTTCATTTCTCCATGTTCGTAATCTCCTGTGTTTAAAATGATGTCCGCTTGAAAATTTCCATTACTTGTTAGCAATCTCTTTCCCATTTTGTCTTTTACTTCTATTTTAAACACTTCAGTATTAAACTTGAAATCTACTCCTTTTTCTACTCCTAAATTTTTAATTGCGTCAACAATGGCTCCAAAACCCCCCAATGGATACCAAATTCCAAGGTTCATATCACAATGAGCTAAAATAGAATAAACCGCGGGGCTAATGGGCGGGGAGGCACCAACAAAAGCTACGCTATATTGGACAATTTTTTGAGCTTTATCGCTTTTAAAATATTTTTTTACGAACTTATCAAGTTTCGTGAGAATTTTAAGCTTTAATCCCTTAAAAATCAGCGATCTATCCAAAAAATCAAGGATATTCCAATAATCCTTATAGAGAAAATGATCGAAAACGATATCGTACATTGCTTTCGAGCGTTCGATAAATTTTCGTAATTTTTTACCTCCTTCCTTTTCGAATGTATCAAAAAGTTTGTAATTTTCGTTTATATCTGCCTTGATATCTAAAGAATCGTTTTCACCGAAATGAACTCGATAAGAGGGATCTATACGCACTGTTTTATAATAATCTTCGGGTTTTTTTCCAAAGAGGGCGAAAAAATTGTCAAACGCATCAATCATCATGTACCACGAGGGTCCCATATCAAAGACGTAACCTTTTTCTTGCCAAACCATGCCTCGACCTCCAGGCTTGTCGTTTTTCTCGAGTACCGTGACTTCGAAGCCTTCTTTTGCTAAAATAGCTGCTGCTGATAAACCAGTAAAACCGGCTCCTATAACCATTACTTTTCTTCCTTTTATTTCTTTCATTATGATAATACCTATCTTCTAATTTTAATCGAGTTTTTTATTATTTCTAAAATTATCCTCCGTTTAGAAGGTTTAACTCTCTGATCGTACACGATAAACGGATTTTCTCTTATTTTTAACGCAGTCCATTTATACATGTCCGAAGCAGTTTTAATGGGAATTAAATATCTTTTTGGAATGTATTTATATCCGTTTTCTGCTTCTTTTACCCATTTAAAGTAAAGATCAATTTGGTCCGAGATGAATCTTATGAACTCTTCTCTGTTTTTGGTTGTTTCTTCTCTTGTCAAATTTTTCAAATCATACCCATTTAAGGGAAGATAACGCCTTCCTAGCTTAATATCTTCTAGTATATCTCGAATAAAATTAATGTATTGCATGGATGTACCAAGTCTTTCTGCTGCGAAATAAGATCTTTCAGGCAAATCAAGGATTTTTGCCATGAATAAACCGATAACTTCGGCAGAACCGTGAATGTATTTGAGTGTTTCGACTAAGGTATCGTAATTTTTCTTTGTAAGATCCATCTCCATTGCCCATAGAAAATCGTCGACCCAAATACTCTCGAATTGTTTTCTACGCATCAATTCGACGAAAGAATCGATAATAATATCGTTGCTTTTCTTCCCATTGAGGGATAGTCTATACTTGTCGCAAAAATTTAAAAAAGCCTCCTTGTTTTGTGGAATCGCATCTACATAATTATCTGCAACTCTCACGAATCCATATAAAACGAATACATCTCTTCTCACATTCTTGGGAAAGAAAATGCTACTATTGAAATAGGTCTTGCTTCCTTCCTTGAAAATAGTATGATGAATGTGTGATATTGACATGTTGTAGAATGATAAATTTCATTTATTTTATATATTTTGCATTTAAAATATTAATAGATTTTATATATTAGTAGAGAGATAAGTTTTCCTTGGATACTATCTATTTATTCAATTATAGGTTGTGGATCTTTTTCTTCTCATTAGTTGGAACTAATTAACTTGAACTTTTATAGTATTATATAAATCTAATTTATACTTTAGGGACAAAAGATTTATAAAATAAAATGAAATCATTTACTACATATGACCGAAATAACAAATAACGATTTTTTCTTCAATGTTGGCATTGATTCTATGGGTTTTTACACTTCAAAATATTATGTTGATCTAAGAGAATTAGCAGAAGTTCGAAATGTCGATCCAGACAAGTATTTAAGGGGGTTGTTAACCACCGAGATGAGGATTCCTGGACCTGGGGAGGATATAGTAAGCATGGCAGTAAAAGCAGGGCACTATGCCTTACATAAAGGAAATATAAACCCTGAGGAAATCGACGCCATTTTTCTAGGCACGGAAACCATGACTTACGCCGTTAAGTCAATTGCTAATGTTCTTTCAGAGATTTTTGGTACTACCATAAATTGCGTCACTCAAGATGTATATAACGCTTGTGCTGGAGCAACACTTGCGGTTTTAAACGCGATAGGCTTAATAAATAATGGAATAATCAACAAGGCTTTAATTATTGGGGCTGATATTAGTCATTATAAATTAGAAAGCCCAGGAGAACCAACTCAAGGTGCGGCAGCAGCAGCAGTGGTTATCTCTAAAAATCCCCGGGTCGCCGCTTTTGGAAAGAATTTTGGAAAATATACCGCTAATATTTACGATTTCTATAGATTACCCTATGAGGATTATCCCGTTGTATTTGGAAAATATTCGATCGATTCCTATCTTAAATTCCAACTTGGGGCATTCGACGATTTCTTCAAAAATGCTAGAAACATTCTACCCGATTATCTGGCTTTCCACTCGCCTTTTGCGAAGTTACCTCTTAAAAACATCCAAAATCTATTATTAAATAGATGGGAAACGCTGAAAAAAATCTTGCTCGATAAACAATCGCCAAATGCCTGTCCCGTGATGATTCACGATCAAGCCTGCGATGTGATGAAAGATATGATCGAACCAATTTTTGAAAATATGAAAGTAGATGATAAATATCAAAATATTGAATCAATGAAAATTGATTTAATCAATAGTCTCACAAACAGGTTTCTTCCGACTCTTAATGTACCGATGTCAATTGGAAATATGTATTCAGCGTCAATTTGGGCTCAATTAATTTATCTTTTAGAGAATATTGTTAATCAAAATGACCTGATTTATTTTGGGTCTTACGGTTCTGGAGCAACATGCATTTCTGGAATGCTAAAAGTCATGCCAAGTTTTAAACAAATCGTTGAAAAAGGTCCCAAAGTAATGAATTTCATAGAAAACAAGGAGCGTAAAACCGTTCAAGAATACGAAGAAATGAGGGAAAAAATTGACGCGAAAAAAATTCATCATGCACGAATCGAACCCCACCCATCTCCAAAAAATTATTTCGTGGAAATTGGCGTTTGCGAGGGAGGTTGCTTGGTGTCAAAATTAGAAGGGCTTGATTTTTGCCCTCGTGGTACCAATAAAACTCATAAAAAAAGGCTTCCAATGTACGCCGTAGTGGCAACTGATCCTACTCACGATATGAATGAGAATGAATTGTCTGCAGATGATGTTGTTCGAGTTTCTCCAGATGTAAAAAAAGGTCAAACCGTTGAATACAACATGCTTCGGGCGGGAAAAAACGAATCTGCTCATTGTGTTCAAACTGGATTTATAACTTGGATTCCGACTTATAAACCTATAAATTATCCTATAGAATAATATTTTTAAATCCAATAGGAAAATTTACATCTTTGGAATATTATCTTGAAAAGGATGATAGTAAATCGATTATAATCGTTTGAAATCTACTTTTCTTTCTTTTAACCATCCTTTCAGCGAAGAACTAATCACTATAGGTGATTTTTTAAGTTCCTCAATAGATTTACTTCCAGTTAAAAGCATTGTAATCCTTAGTTCTCCAATGATTTTATCAATGAAGTTATCAATTGAACCTTGGCCCTCTAATGCAGCCATGAGAAAGGGTCTTGCCAAGGCTGCGTAATCTGCACCAATCCTTATCGTTTTTGCAATGTCTATTCCGTTTCTTATCCCGCCACTACCTATAATTTTTCTGTCAGTATATCCATTTGAAGCATAATTTACTTCAATAATACTCGCAGCAGTAGGAATCCCCCAGTCCCAGAATAACTCACCAAAATCCATATTAACCTTGATATCGTGTTTTTTTGCTCTATAATATTCAACTGCAATCCAGCTTGTTCCACCCACACCTGCTACATCAATGTATTTTATTCCTATATTGAATAATTTTTTCGCTATTTCTTTGGAAATACCGCAACCTGTTTCTTTGATAACTATTGGGATATCAATTTGATCTTTTAGTTCTGCGATTTTATCAAGAGTGCCAGAGAACGCTTTATCGCCTTCTGGTTGTACTAATTCTTGGATCACGTTGAGATGTATTGCAAGAGCGTTTGCATTGATATTATTGATGATTTCTTCAATGTATTCAAATTTATCAGAATTTGCTACTTGTGCCATGCCAATATTTCCAACAATAGGGACATCGGGAGCACACTTTCTAACCGCAGAAAAGGATTCTTTCGTTTCTGGATGCCTTATTATGACTCGTTGACTTCCAACCATCATTGGTATTCGATATTTTTGGGCAGCTTTTGCTAAGGAAACATTTATTTTTTTTGTTAATTCCGTTCCACCGGTCATTGCTCCAATTATAATTGGAGCAGACAAGGACTTGCCAAGAAATTCGCAAGATAAATTGATGTCGTCTAAATCTAATTCGGGTAAGGTATTATGAACGAATCTCACGTGTTCGAGCCAAGTTGAATCGTGACTTTCTACATTTTCCGTACTTACCAGAACGATATGCTCGTCTTTTCTGTTTTGTATGGGTATTTTTGAGATATCCACTTTAACACCATTTTAAAATCGATTTTAATAATAGAAGGTATGAAAACACCATTAATAAGTCTTTTAGGATAAATAATTTCGGAATTAATCCTTATTTTTCCCATTTATTTTAAAACTACGAAAATTCTGGTTGCGATAAAAAATACCGTTTGAATTAAAACAAACCACGGACTCTGTGGGCTTTCTCTTAGAGAGCATCTTTTAATTTTGGGAATTATCAAATAAGATATTGCAAATAGAAAAGATATTAAAAACCACGCAATATAATTTTGTATTGGGACTATCATTGGATTGTTCGTTAGTGTCCAAGTCCAGTAGTTCAATCCAATCGCTGCTGGTTCCATGATATAATCAAATAATGTCGCAAGGATGGCAGTAAAGAGCGATATAAAAAAAATCCTCATCTTATTGTTGAAACTCGGTTTGATTAATCGATCAAAAGCCCATTCAGAAAATAGTACCAACGAAAGAATGATTATTACCCAATTCAAGCCAATAACGACGGGTACATTTAATATTTTAGGTCCAAGCACTTCTCCATAATAATATGGGCCAAAAAAGAGAGAAAATGCCACGCCAAGTGCTTCCAAGGTAAATGTAATAATATATGCAACGATGATCCAAAAAACAACATTCCACTTTTTGAAACACTTGTGAATGGCCCAGAGACCTGAGATCAAGATCACGAGCGGAGTGATTAACATCATGAAAGAAAATGTATATTCCCAAAGATGGAACAATATTCCGATTCCATAAAAAATTGCAATTATTATCGTCTGGAACTTCCAGTCAGTTATTTTTATTTCTTTCTCTCTCAATCATTTTCTCCTCGAGTATTTATCCACGAGTTCAGCACAGATTTTTCCCGATAACAATACTAAAGGCATTCCTCCTCCTGGATGGGCACTTCCTCCGCAAAAATACAAGCCTTTTATCTTAATACTCCTGTTTCTATGGCGCATGAATGCGGCTGATTTAGTGTTTGAACTTATGCCATAAAGACTACCACGGGTGGATCCAGTTCGTCTCTCTATTTCTGGTGGCGTGAGAATCCCTTCTGCAACAATATGATTTTCTATGTTAACGCCCAATCGCTCGGATAAAAGGTTAATGGTGGCTTTTCTAGTTTTAGAGGCAAATTCGTCCCAATCTTGACCGTAATCTGCTGGCGCGTTAATGAGTACAAACCAGTTTTCGCAACCTTTTGGAGCATCCGCGGGGGTGAGTTTTGATGTAATGTTGACATAAACCGTTGGCTTTTCAGGTATGTTTTTATCCTCGAACATAGCCTTAAATTCCGCTTCATAATTAGAGGAGAAGAATATATTATTTACGGATAATTCCTCAAATATCCTATTAATTCCCCAATAAAAAACGATACCACTCGAACTTGGTTCCAGCTTCTTATATCTTCGTGCTTTTTTCGAGTTTGGTAAATTTAGAAGTGAATCGTAAGTTGAAATGACATCTGCGTTAGAAATTACGGCATCGTAGGTCTTTTCTTCTAATACGGTTTTGATGCCAATAACCTTCCTTTTTTTTATCGTAATTCCTCCTACACTCTGATTGAAATAAAAGCGCACGCCTAGATCTTTTGCAGCTTGGTAAAGTTTTTTAGGAATTTCAAAAATACCTTCTTTAATTCCAAATCCCCCGCCTATATATTCGATAAACGGTATGATAATCATGGTTGCGGGAGTTTGATATGGATTCGAACCGTTATAGGTTGCGTACCTATTAAAAAGCTGTACGATGCGAGGATCCTTGAAATATTTCTGGTTAATCTTGTTCAAAGTGCTAAATGGGTGGATACGAGCGAGCTGGAGGAACTTGTAAAGAAAGGAAGGTTTTAACAATCTTTTTAACTCGTGAATCGGTTGGGTTAAAAATAGGGTTCCACCGAGTTCATAAGCTTTTTTAGATTCCTTCAAATATGTTTCTAATGATTTTAGGCCATGAGGAACGATTCTTTCCAATTCTTTTCCAAATTTTTCCAGATCTGACCAGGCTTTTAGATAACTTCCATCCGATAGAAAATAAGTACAGATCTCGTTTAATTTTATAAAAGTAAGTTCTTGAATCATGTTCTTGCCCGCAGTCTTAAATAAGTCTTCAAATACCCAAGGCATTGTCACCAAGGAAGGTCCTGTATCAAATCTATAACCGTCATAGTACTCTTCAGCGGCTTTTCCCCCAGGAAACGATTGAGTCTCGTAGACATCCACTTCCCATCCCTTTCTTTTTAGATAAATCGATGCCGACAAGCCTCCTAATCCAGAACCTACTATCGCAGCTTTATTCGAGTCCATCTCCTCCTTTAAAACTATATTTTCTGAAAAAGAAATACGTGAATAAGTAAAGAGCGATGAGTGAAAAGCTATAAAAGAAGTCTTCGATGGGTATGGTAACGATTCTGAGTCCTATTATTGCCTCCTCATTGTATATCACTATGGGTAAACCAGTAAAAATACCGTTGAAGATTAAAAAAGGAATATAGCTCAAGAATAATGCTATAATTGTCCAACTAGATTGGAAATTTCTGAACTTCAATGTGCTTATCAATAGCATTGTGATAAAAAACATGATTCCAATGATGATCGTATATCCTTTATTAAGAAAAAATAAAAGGGGGGTAAAACCTATTGAGCCGATACAGATAAGAATATATCTGGAATATTCAAGTATTTTTTCTTTAAAATACGCACGAACGCACTCGTAAATAAAAATGGTTGCGTAGGGGACCGCTATAAAAAAAAACCACTCTCCTATTGGAAGATTAAATAACTTCAATGTTCCTGCGTATTGTTCTGAAAACGACCAATGACCTAACTCCGTCACGACCATGTCCCAAATTATGAAGCCAGTACTAACCACCAAAATGCTCAAAAATAATGCAGGCCACCTGCGCCAAAAAGCAACTTTCTTATCAAAAGATAAAAGAAAGGGCGCTATAATAACAAAAAAATTTAACCAGAAATATAGAGACATTGTGAAGAAAATCTTGATATTTAATTCTCAAAAGAATTTATCTTAATTAAAATAATTTTTAGTTATAAAGCATAAATAATAATGCAAATAACCTGAAAAATATAAATCTAAAAGGTAATATCGATAAAAGATATTACAAAGGAAATATTTTCACACTTACTTATTATTTTTTTGAGTTATTAAATTGAAAGGAACAAGGCGAGCTGAGGTCATACCGGGAAAAAGTGTATTAATCGTGTTGAAAAAGGATCAACATTCAGGGAAATTAACCCAAGGTATTGTAAAAGATGTGCTAACAAATTCGCAAAATCACCATCACGGAATTAAAGTCAGGCTGGTTGATGGGAAAATTGGAAGGGTTAAACAAATAATGAAATCTTAATGTGGATTAATTTCAAAATATTACTCAACAATACAAGAGTATTTAGGTGATGTAACTCTTTTCTCCTCTAGCATGGGTTTTTTAGTAATTATTACTTCTATGTTTTGAAGATTTTTTCATTAAACAGGGCGATGCTCTCTTAAACTGCGCCTATATTGATTTGTTCTTCTAAGTGGGGTACCTAATTATTATATGAGATTCCCCGCACCATTGTCTTTAAAAAGAAAACAATTTGTTTTTTCTATCGTGAAAAAGGGAACGAACCCACTAAAATAAGAAAACAAGAAATGAAAATAAGAATGTTAAAAGAAACAAGAAGAATGACCGGAACGGTCAAATGGTATGACGAAAAGAAGGGATTTGGATTCGTAACACCCGATGTAGAGGGAAAAGACGTGTTTCTACATCATACTGCCCTGCAACCTTCAGAAAGTGAATTTTTTATTACAGGAGACCGAATCACCTTCACAATCGAAAGTAAAGATAAAGGGCTTACTGCTCTCGAAGTAAGGCGATTCGAAGAAAAAAAAGAGGGTGTTCCGTCCTTGAAAAAAGAGGATCTTAATGGAGCGGCATTCAAGAATCTCGATCTTAACTCTGACATCTTACGAGCTATTGAAGATATTGGCTATGCTTTCCCAACGCCAATTCAAGCTCGAGCAATTCCCGTAATCTTAGAAGGAAAAGATTTATTGGGATGTGCTCAAACTGGAACTGGAAAAACAGCGGCCTTTGCACTTCCCCTCCTCCACCGATTATGTCAATCCTTACGATGCGAGAAAAAACAAATTAGAAATAATCGTCGTATAAAAGCCTTAATTTTATCTCCCACGAGGGAGTTGGCAATTCAAATAGGAAATAATTTCAATATTCTTGGAAAATATACGGGACTTAAATCCACGGTAGTTTACGGTGGAGTAGGACAAAATCCACAAGTTAACGCATTAAAAAGAGGAGTTGATATTTTGGTCGCCACGCCTGGACGATTGCTTGATCTGAATAGACAGGGTCACTTGGATTTAAGCTACATCGAGGTGCTAGTCTTAGACGAAGGGGATAGGATGCTCGATATGGGTTTCATTCACGACATCCGAACAATCGTAGACATGGTTCCTAAAATAAATCGGCAAACAATGCTCTTTTCGGCGACGATCCCTAAAGAAATTAAACAATTTGCACGTGCTATATTAATAGATCCTATAGAAATTGATATATCTCCCGAACAACCTACCTTGGATGTTATCGAACAAGCGGCTTACATCGTTACGAAATCTAAAAAACAGGTTCTATTGGAATCATTACTAAGAGATCCATCAATGGAAAAAACCTTGGTTTTCACTCGTACCAAGCATGGCGCAAATAAAGTCGTTAAAAGCTTATTGAGAAAAAGATTTTTAGCCGAAACAATTCACGGGGATAAGTCACAAACCGCCCGTCAAGCAGCCTTAAAGAATTTTCGCTCTGGAAAGACTCGAGTACTCGTGGCAACTGATGTAGCCTCGCGCGGGATCGATGTGGCTGATATTTCACACGTAATTCAGTTTGATTTACCAGACACTCCAGAAACTTACGTGCATCGAATAGGACGTACAGCACGTGCAGGTGCTAAGGGTACGGCCCTTGCCTTCTGCGAGCACGACCAGCATAAAGACCTAAAAGAAATCGAGCAGTTAATCCAAATGCGCGTGAAAATCGTTAAAAATCATCATCATTTTTAATTATCTTAAAATTTTTATATTCTCTATCAAGAAAAAATAACAATAGTAAGAATCCTACTCAACCAATACCGATGAGGATATATCTGAAGTAATCAACTATTTTTTCTTTAAATTATCTTCGAAACGCAATCATGAATACACGATTGAATAGATATAAAATATGATTATTAAAATCTACGCGATATGGTTTTGATACATTAATCATCTAAAGACTACTTTAATTTAGGTTTTAGAGGTGCTAAAAAATTAAAGAATAAAAATTATTGAAGATGTTTACTATCGCAAGATTCCATTCAATGGAATTTAGCAATTACAATTACATTGCCCCTTCGTCTTTCCAGTTATGAAAAGAACTGAAAATAATAGCACCAATCCGATTACCATGATCGTAAGCGTTAATTGCCTTATGTCTTCGGGAAGCGATGGAACCAGGAATAACATCAAAATTGAAATGAGAAACATTAAAAAACCTATTACTCCAATAACGATTACTACTGGTTTTACTATTCTACCTATTCTTTCAGAAAAATTGTTTCTTTTTTCCTCTCCTTTTCCTTTATGGGTGTATTGTGGGACTTCTGAAGGAGTGGATTTTGAAACTTGCGACTCTTTAGCACAATAAGGGCAATCTGTTAAACCTTGGGATAGTTCTCTTCCGCAATTCTTGCAATATATTTTTTTTTCACCTTTACCTAAAGTAATACCTAACGAGATTTATCATATTAATGATGGTATAAAATTTTTGTGAAAATCTAAAGGCGTTATGTGCTCTTTCTATTAGAATAATTATAAATCCAATATGGCTTAAAGAATTGCCTTGATACGAAGTATTATTATAAAAGAAAAAAAAAGGAGATAATTATTGTTTATTTTTGCTCCTCAAACGTTTTAGAGCAACCAGGATTGATATTGAAGAAACACCAACGAGAGGAATAAAAGCGTAACCGTTAATAGCCTCATTAGAAAGAGTTGGGGTTGCGTAATACGCGATAAATGTTGGATCGTGTACTATCCTGCGTCCCGACCAGGTGGGGTAGTTTACCGTTTCAATACCATAATAACTGTAAAAATCGTCAAAAGCGGGATTGTCCGATACGAGGTCTTCAAGGGAAAAGAGAAGGCTGGAAAACGGATCCATGCTGTTTCCCCCGTAAAGTGGCCCCATGTTCTGCTCGGCTAAAGACGTGATGATCTTGGCGATGGTTCCTCCTTTAGACTCTTTTACGGAATTCATCCCTGGTGCTGGAAAGTCATATATCGTGTAATTCTTTTTTAAAGGATTTACCATGTCAATCTCGCCGATGGGAACTCCTCCCACCTCGAAGTTAAAAATATCTGCAGGCTTACTTAGCATGGTATTTGTTGTCTGGTTAATATCTGAAGAAGCCATAAAATAGGTGTAATGTGGCATCGATAACGATAATCCTAGGTCATTGACTCCCTGGTAAAAAGATTCGTTTGTTATCCTTGGAAGGTCTACGGTGTAATCCAAACTCGAATTAGTGTTTTCAATAGTATAATCGAAGCCAAAAGAGAAGTTGCCTGGAGAGGCTTCAGCGTAATTCAAACCTCGTATTGAATAATCCTCCATATTGATATATGGTAAGGAATTGTAGATCGGTTCTGTCATATAGCTACTAAAATCATAAACAGCACCATAGATGGGATATTCTGGATATAAAATGTCCCAGGAAATGGTGTCTCCCTCGTTCGTTGGTGGATTAAAAACAATACCATTCGATATATCATCGATTGACTTATCGGCAGGGAATATAATTGAAATGTTTTGATTGTATGCCATCGCTAATATGTCATCATCTTCTATTTCGCTGAAATTCTCCTTGTAATATGATTTGAGTATTTGATTTCCATATAATCCTAGAGGCATTATGGACCCCATATATTCCGCTGATGAATACAAGGAAGGTCCAGCATAGATTGAACTTCCAGATCCCCCAGAGGGATTTGACATTCCTGCTGAATATATACCATTTCTGTCAGTATCGTTAAAAACCATATAGTTGTAAAACATGTCCATCCAGGCAATGTTATCTCCATTTTCGGTTGTAAATATTTGGGTTGTTAATATCATCGGCATGGTGAATTCATAATCCACTTGTTGATGCAATATGAGCGGTGTCGTATAAGAATAGTCCGATGAATAGTTATACTGATCCTCGTAGTGATATATTGAATTATAGCCTCCATCTACTATTGAATCGTTCTCGTAATATTTTTCCACCATCGTATAGGTATCGTTGTAATAAGTATCGTAAGTATAATTATAAATAGTGGATTGGTCTAAAATCCACATGTCAATGTACCAATCGAATTTTTTTCCCGCCATCCAAATTAATTGAACGCTATCACCATATGTGGCTTCCACGCGATAAACATCAATGTTCATCTCATTTGTATAATTTCCAGACATTGTGATCTTGTTATAACTGCTATAATTCGACTTACTATAACCTTCTGAATGACATTCTAGATAAGATAACGGATTACCACTTGAATCTAGGGTGTAGTTGTCGCAATAATAAATATAACTGTAAGTGTATTCATCGCTTCCAGTATAATTGGATTCCACTATTTCGTTTTCCCAAATGCTGACTTGATATACATTGAACATTTCTTCGCCCCAGTTGTAAATCGCATTGATTGGGGTCTTTGCTGCCTTAACCGGAGGAATTAAAAAACAAAGGCTTGCGATTATCAATATTGGAATAAATCCAATTGAAATTGATTTTGGTTTCATTTTTGTCACAAAAATAATAGGTTATTGAAAAACAATTCAAGCTAGTTAATAAACCTATCCTCAAAATGAGGAATACATTATTGATGATTTAGGGGATATTTATTTTGATGTGAGTAAAACAGAATTAGTAGGTAAAAATATTAATTAAAAATCTTGAAGAGATGCTTTGTTTCTGCTTTAAAAAAACAGTTTAAGGGAAAAAAAGAAAAAGTAAAATTAGTTTATATCTGGTTTTTTAGAAATTACTCTCTTTTTTTCAACGCTCTTTACTTCAGTCTTCGTTTTTTTTCCGAAATTGGTTTCGCTATTACGTGTTTTGTTCTTTTGTTTCTCGATAACAATCCAAATAAGACTAAAGCAATAGATATAATAATCGCTCCAATAATTACAGATAGAAAAAGATGTTCTGAGAGTTGATTTAAAGCCTTCAAAACGCCAGAAGTATTACTATTATCTTCTTCTGTCTCTAAAACCTTAATAATAACTATATCGCTTGCAGAACTCCCATAACCGTCTTGAATTACGATTAAGAATGCGTATTCGCCAGTAAACAAGTAATTTAAGGAAAGCGAAATATTTTCTCCAGGTTGACACGATTGATCAGCAACTACGGAGATACCATCGTGATAAATTGTGAAGGTAGGATCCAGCGTGCTAATGTCCGAGAAAATCCAATTTAATTCGATTGAATCAGTGATATTTAAAGTCAAATCTTCTGGTTTTTGCGTGAAAACTGGTATTTCGTTCGTGACTGACACGTCAACAAAATCGATGTACGAATCCATGCCATCAGTGATTTCAAAAGAGTAAGTATGGGTTCCTTCCCCTAATCCATCAATGTTCAAACTTATTTTAAAATATCGAGAATAAATACAGTCATCTTGTAATAAAATTCCATCCCTGTAAATTGCATAAGATTTGAGGAACGGCGAATAATCCACGACGGTCCAATTCAATTCCCCTCCTTCGGTGCCTACCTCGTATTCGACGTCTTCTGGAGAATCTAAAACAAATGGTTCAACATTCATTAAAGGAAACCTATCTTGACCAGATCCCGAACCAGTAATATTGTAGGGATCGTCTCCAATTCCATCGTGATTAGCGTCGACTCCAGCATAATCGCTCCAATAATTTCCTATTAACCCATTGTCCCACTCATTATTCGGCGAATCTTCGTCTGCGTTTTCACCGTTTTCCACGAAGGTATTAAAATATACTATATTATCGTAAGTACTTATATCGCTGTAAATCCCTTTTGAATTATTGTAAATGATGTTTTTATATACAACATTTTCGAATCCATTATGAAAGTATATTGCACTCCCCGAATGATTTTCTATCACATTCTCACTTATGAAGAAGTGATGTCCAAGCCCATTTATATCTATTCCATCTTGACCGTTATTCCGAATGGTATTCCCCGTTATTTCGTTTTTACGCGTTCCCTGCAAGTTAATCGCGTCTAGCGCGTTATTCCATATAATATTCTGTGAAATACTATTTAAATTAGAACCAAACAGGAAGATCGCGTTGTGATGATTTGAATAAATGGTGTTTTTTAAGATAATGCACGAATCAGAAGCACCTAAATAAATGGCTTGATTTGTCGATTCAAATATTTCGTTTTCAGAGATAGACAAGTTGTTAGAACTCGAGCTGTATATCCCGTGAGATTGGCTAAATGCGATCGTGTTTTTTGTAATGTTATTAAAAGAGTTGTAGTTAAATTGAAGGCGCATGCCATAACTTGAATCGTTAATGTAATTATTTGAAATGAGATTCCTCTGGCAATAGCTACTTAAATATATGGCACTTTCGGAACGAAATATGTTATTTTCTGAAATCACATTATCTATTGAATAGAAATACAACATGACTCCATAAGTGTTATCAAAAAGAGTATTGTCAACTACTTCTCCTCGTGAAGAGTTCTCTATCCAAATTCCTGCATCAGCCGCATTAGTAACCGTGCAATTTCGTACCTGATAATACTCATTTTTCGAGTTGACGATAAACACCCCATTGCTTGATGGAGAATTGCTTGCGTTTATCACGCAATTTTCTATAACATAAGGATCGCTCTCGGTTCCCGAACCGCTACACCATGGATATAATGTAGCTGTATTCGACCAATTCCCGGGAATGCTTCCGTCGATATATATATAATCAGGATAATAAACTGCTGATGCCTTAATGCTTTTCAACTTTCCATCTGACGAAATAGTCCTTGTTTGAGAATGCATAATAAGTCCCAATACTCCTGAGAGACAAAAGCTTGCTATTAAAATCAAATTAAGTATCTTTTTTTTCATTTTCATTATATTTTCCTCAATTTTTTGGAATTTTAATGCAAATTTATAATTTTCATTAAAACATGCATTTAACTTATAACAAAAAAAAATCAAATAACTTATAAAATACTCTGGTGCAAATTTGAGATACTTGGGTTTCAGGACGAGCCAAATTTACATCCTTGAAATTCAAGAATTATGATGTCGCTTAAATAATACCAATATTATTAGATTCTGAATTTAATAGAAAAATTAATACTTATAATTCATAAAATACCTTAAGATTTCCAATTCTTTCATAAAATCCTTTATCTTCAAGATATTGCCTGAGACTGGAACTATTTAGTAAACATAATCCATTTATGTATGTTTTTAAATCAAAGAGTTTTCAATGATGAAGTCGTATTTCCTAATATTCTCTCAGAATTCATTAAAATAAAGATTTTCTAATACTAAAGGTTTGTTTTGTATAATTGGAATTGTAGTTTGATTTATTTTTTAAAATCTCTAATTTTTTTTTGTTTGTTATTTTACTAACTTTAACAATTGAATAACTTGATATATGTGCATAATTAATGACCGAACAAAAAAAAGTTGGACACGCTCAACACTTAAAAGCGGTTAATAATCCCATTCGAAAAGAGATGCTCAAGCGAGTCAATGCCGTTAATCAAATATTAGAAGTTGACCTGTTGAATGGATTAAAAAAGGATGATATACTTAACGACGAAAACACATTTCAATATCATGCAAGTTTTCTCACTCAAGCCTTATGCATGGAGAAGGTTGAAACTGAAGGTGAAGTATATTATAAGATCCTCCCTGGTGGCAAAGTCGTTGAGAATTTCTAATTCTTATTTAGATAGATATTTCGCATTATTGCTAAATGAAATTAAGTAATTATTTTTCGAATGGTATCCCTAACAAGCGGAGAATTCTCGCAATTTTTCACGACGATTGAAAGCCTGTTATTTTTTATCTCGTTTCTTGAAGCAATCCTTTCGTACATGAGGTAAATTTCCGATATATTTTTTCCGTAAAGAAATAATACAATGGATGGTGATACGGAACCTGCGATTCTCCAGTATTTAAGACTCTGCTCTTTCTTAATGTTTTCATATATAGCTTTTGAGGGACCAATTGTTTCAAACGACGCAATTCCAGTGGACATCTCCGTAATCGCCTCAAAGTTTATCACGGGGGTGTATTTAACGAGGCGCATGTTGTCAAATCTTTTTAATCGACGGCTTATTGTCTTTTCGCTCACTCCCAATTCTGCTGCTATATCTCCAATTGATACCCTGCTATTATCCAACAATTGGTAAATAATTTTCCAATCGAGCCTTGAAAAAGGGATGTCGGAGGGCAGGTGCATTCGAACTTCCGCTCTTCCTGTTAAATTCGCTCCGATCTTAAGGAGAGCGACATTAATCTCTTCGATATGCTTTGCGTCCTTGCTAAAAAGTGTAAAAGTATAACTTCCATCTAATTGTTGCCATATGCGTTCTATTTCTGGAATCCCTTGTAAATCCTTAAAAAACTCATCAGATGACTTATAGGGGGGAGGTCGTAGAAAAACGATATGCTGACGAAATCCTAGTCTATTATAATTGAAATTTACCTTAAACCTCTCAATCACTCCATCTTGGATCATCAAATCTACTCGGCGAGATACGCTTCTAACTGAAACGTCTAAATTGTTTGCAACCTCTGAATATGATATCCTGCAATTCTTGTCCAAGATTTTTAAAATTTGAAAGTCAAGGTTATTCATATAAAATTCAGTGTCCGATTTGATCGTTATCGATAAAAAAAATGGACATTTTTAGGATTAAAACTTTCGGATTTTTTATTGATTAGGGTGATAAAAAAATAAATTCAGCGCTCGATTATGATAGAATAATCATTTGTAATTATAATTTAAAACTATGAGAGATTAAAAAAATGATAAAAGATTATAAAATAACGACTTGTGGTTTAAGTTGCGATTTATGTGATGCTAATACTACGAAGATTCAAGATCAAGCCAAGTACCTTCTAAGGGTTTTTGAAGATCCCATGTTTCTGGGAATTTTATCTATGACGAATCCAGAATTTAACATTAAAAACATTCCCCCGTTCAAGGAAGTCTTGGATATTCTCATGAAATTTATGCCTTGTCCGGGCTGTGAAGATAGGGGCGATTGTCCAATTAATTCATGTGCTCGAGAGAAAAATATTTCAGATTGTAGCGCTTGTAAGTTCATTGATGTTGAAAATGAAATCTGTGCTGCACCGCCGGAACCTTCCAAGATGCCTTTTATGCCGCCCGCACCGATATTCTTCAATGGTATCTCTAAAAGGTACAAAAAATGGAACTTGAAGAACTTAAAATTGATGAAAGATGGTAAAAAATCAGAAATAAACAAGGAAATTGAATCAATGATAAAAAAAGACAAATCCAACCGCGATCTAATTGATACGACCGTAAATTTATTCAATCAAATGAAGGAAAACCCTCCTTAATTTAACTATTATTATGGTATCTCCTGAATTAAAGACTAAAATAGAAGAAGAGCAAGAATGGATTCGCCTTCTTCCAAACGATCCCCGTAGGTTTCTTATCGAATCAAGCGAATCCTTTACGCGATATAAGACTCTGGTTGATTTATTTGAGTTTCCACTCAACCATCCAGAAGTCTTAATCGCACATGATGCCATCCTTCAAGATAAGTTAGTAAACAATTTATTAAATCAATTGTCGGATTGGGAAAAAGACATCGTTACGGGTCACGATAAACCCGAATATCTGCTTAATCAACTCTGGCTTCTTCTTGATTGGGGAATAAAACCCGAAGACGATCAGAGAATGAAGTCCGCAATAGAAACGATATTGAATCATCAAGACGATGAAACTGGACAATTTCTTGCTTATTCGATAACCTACAATAAAGAAACCAAAGAAAAATATCCCATGTGGACAAGTGCTTTATGTGACCATAATTTAATAGTTAGTGTTTTGCTACTCGCAGGTCTAAAGGAGGATAAACGAGTGAAAAAAGGGCTGATGAGGTTAAACGAGCTTCTCACCGAAACTACTCAGGGAATGGGATGGAAATGCGTTCCCTGGTTATATCAAAAACGACGGGGGCCAGGTAGGGTTAACGATGTATGCCCAATGATCGTTGTAGACGCCCTAAGGGGTTACTACATCTTACCACTCAAAGATAGACCGAAAAAACTGATTGATGCGGGAAAAACGCTATTAAATTGCTGGATCAATAGAACCAAAGAAAAACCTTACATGTTTGGACACGGAAAACACTTCAGACAACCCCGTGCTCCTTTTTTTTGGTACAACATTGGTACAGTCTTAGATGCGTGTCGGCACTACCCCGAACTAGTTAGGACTCAAGCTTTTCAAGAACTTATTGCAGTTAGTCTCTTAGAATTTCCTTCGAGTGATGGATTCATCCCAAAAACTATATATCGCTACTTTAATCAATATTCTTTCGGACAGAAAAAAATGCCCTCCCCTTGGTTAACGCTTTTCTTGTCTAGAATCTATAAAGACGCTGTGAAAGTAGAACATAGTATTGTTAATTATGTAAAGAACATTGATGCTAGGCAATTTAAAGGATCTAAAGGCGGAGAGAAACATAAAAAATAACCTATTAAGATTTTGATTACTAAAAATAATCATCAATCTTTTTGTTTCCTGGAGTAAAAAGTCTTTCCACTCCTTTTTTCATGCCTGGTAGTCTAAAACAATGTTCGGGAATCATATTTTTAAAATAGCGAGCATTTTCTCGTTCAGAAATGTGTTGAGACTTGTATAATGTCTCAAAAATCTCTTTATTTGAGAATTGAATATCGCTAAAATAGGGTGATTTGGACCGATTTTTACTAATCCTGCTAACAACTTCATCAAGGGGAAGGTCATATTCCATAATATTGCCTTTTTCGCTTATCATAAAGGTCTTTTGTGAAAGATTATTAAAGAGGCAAACAACACCCTGAGGCCATCTTTCGTGAAAATAATGCAACACATTATCCATTACTTTGTGCTTGATAGAGACTACCCCAAATAAAACGCCATGATCGTTAATTTCCGTCCGCGTAAATTGCTTGGCTCTATAAGCCTCCTTTGAAATTTCTCGCATCATTTTAATTACTTTTTTTGCCAGGATAGATCCCGAATACCTCAATTCTGCTTCTGATAATCTTCCGAGTTGCCATAATAAATAAGGGGAGAAATTTGCGTGTCGTGGCAAGTAATTTTCTATCTCATTTTTCGAAAACCCTCTTGCTCTTCCAAGAATTTCCAAGGGATCCCTATTTTTATTATTTGAGGTCATTTTACCGCTCCTGTTAAAGTCTTGTTGGTACAATTACCTAAAAATTCCGATAGAGTTTTTTGTTGCTTCCCATTTAAGTTTAAAAAAGGATCTGCCCTCTTCAACATCACACCTATCGATTTTAAATCTTCTCTCTTATTCAATTGAAAACCTTTGGTTCGTAAATTTATGATTCTTTTAGCAGAAATTGGTCCGATTCCCGGCACTCGTAATAGTTCGGAATATGATGCCTTGTTTGGATCTACCTTTTTTCGCTCCTTAAAATATTCTCGAGCAAAATGAATCTTGGGATCTCCTTTTGGCAAATTTCCGTTTTCACTCAAGACCTCTTGCACGTCTTCAAGCTTGAAGTGGTATATTCTAAGCAACCAATCAACTTGATATAGTCGATGTTCTCTTTCTAACGATTCTGCACGCTTGCTTTCGAATGGTGTGCCGGAAATTGGGATGAAACTTGAGAAATAGGCTCGTCTCATGTCAACATTTTTATACTGCCAATCGATTCTTTTTAAAAGGTCCCAATCAGTTTCTTGCTCTGCGGCACCTACAACGAATTGTGTGGTTTGCCCGCTATTTAAAATAGGAGCCTCGTCCCATCGAAATTTTTTATATCCATTTGCTCTCCGTTCTTTTAACATCCTTTCTTGAAAATTTATTTTTCCATCCTGCTTTATGTCGTTTAAAGTCCTTAAGGCTTGTTGGTTGTGCTGGATACGCATTGATTTAAGCCAACGTTGACGTGTGAGGATGTCGTTATTGAAATCCTTTTGTTCCGCGATTTCAGCCAAATATTCTTTATTAGACGCTTCTGAATTAACAGAAATGCGATCCGATAAGGATATTGCTTCTTTAAGAAGGTGTTGGGATAATCCTGGCAGGCACTTGAAATGCACGTAGCCTCGAAAGTTGTACTTGAATCTGAGTAATCTTATTGCTTCTAACATTTCTTCAGTTATTTCGTCAGCGCTTCGAGTAACTCCTGAAGATATGAATACACCTTCCACGACATTCATGGCGTATAGTTTCATAAAAGTACGCGCATATTCTTCGGGTGTGAAACTTACTTTTTGCTTGCAACTATGAGAAAAACAATATTTACAATTATAAATACACTTGTTGGAGTATAATGTTTTGAACAAACTCACGCACCTTCCGTCTGGAGTATAACTATGACATATTCCTCCAGCTGCCGTAGCACCAATCCAATCTGTTGAATTACCAAATGTTTTTGGATATTTTTTAGTTCGACTAGATGCTGTACTTGCACAAATATCGTATTTGGAGTTTCTTCCTAATATTTTAATTTTCTCTATCGTTGAAGGCATTCCAATAGTCCCTTTTAGATAATTCAAATAATACTTGATTTTTAATTAATATAAAAAAGAAGGGATAGGCGAATTTTTAGATATAAAAAAAATATAATAGAACTTAAAAATATCCTCTAATTTGATATTCAGAAGAGCAAGAAACCAATTTATCGAAAAATCACCTTTCAACATTGACAAAACCCACCGATATACTAAATTTTAAATTTATAAAAGTGTATTATATTTTTATAACTAAAAATTATTTAGCATGAGACTTTCATGTCTGACGAGCAACTATTATTCTTATTACAAAACATCAGGGACAACATTGATGGCGTCCGATCGGCGGCGATCGTTTCGATGGAAGGACTTATTGTTCAGGCCATCTTAGAAGAAGGAATATCTGACATCAAACTAGCAGCGATGACTGCCACCATCCTCTCTGTTGCAGAGCGCGTCTTAGTGGAACTAAAGTCGGGAGTGCTAGATGTCTGCATTTTGCAGGGCGATGAAGGTAATTTTGCAGTAATGGAGGCGGGAAAGGAGTTGATCGTGGCGGTATGCTTGGATGTTGACGCTCGAATGGACACCGCCTTTATTGAAATGAGAAAAGTATCTGAACAAATTAAGGCTCTACAATAATTCAAATGAATGCTCTTCTTTTTCATGTAAATTGAGTTATCATTAATCCCATAAATTTAATTCAAAAAAGAATTAGTTTAAAAAAGCCGAAAAACCTATTTAGTGTGCTTACTTTTCGTATTCATATCTTATTAAGGATTTAAATGAGCGTTATAAATGTCGGAGAAGAAACATAGTGTAGTTGTGATGAAATTCGGTGGATCCTGCTTACAAGACGCCAAATCTTTCGAGCAAACTACCCATAACATCAATCTCTATAAACAAAACAATAAGATTATCATTGTCGCCTCTGCCATTAAGGGAATTACCGATAAATTAATAAATTTTTACCACCGATCTTGTGACGAACAACCAGAATGCGAAAGCATCTTAGAGGATCTATTTATAACTCATCAGAGCGTGATTAAAGAGATTATCAATGATAAAAAACCTGAATATAAATACGCAATCGATTTCCTTCAAAATAACATGGAAGAACTAACTCAATTAGGCCGGGTTATTGGATTGATTCGACCAAGTGTGGACATTCAAGATATTATCGTATCGTATGGAGAAAAACTGAGTACTTTCATCGTCACCCAATATCTTAACTCGATTGGATATAAGTCTGAGTTCGTATCTTCTGACGAAATAATACGTACTGATGATAATTTCGGACGTGCTTTACCCATACTTGATGAGACTGAACTATTAGTTAGAGATAGGGTTGGGCCTATTCTTGAATCAAGCGATAACATAATTGTATGTGTTACAGGTTTTTATGGATCCACCAAAGATAAAAAAATTACCACTTTAGGTAGGGGTGGGTCGGATCTGACCGCTGCTATAATGGCTTATTGCTTTCAACCCACCTACAATTGTAAAGTGATTTATTGGAAGGATGTGAATGGTTTTTTGAACGCTGATCCACGAATAGCACACAAGACAGCACTTTTGAAAAATATAAGCTATCTCGAAGCCAAGGAATTGGCGTTCTTTGGATCTAAGGTACTCCACCCAGTCTGCTTGGATGTAAACGAAAAGAGGGAAATACCTTCGGAAATAAGACCTTTTGAGGATCCTGAATCAAACGAATTTACTATCATTACTAAGGAGATCGTGAAGGACGACAAGATCATCAAGGCTATCACTTCCATCCAGAAAATCTCGATGGTAACTATAGCCAGTGGCACGATGGTCTCCTTACCAGGAACTGTTTCGAAATTATTCTCTCTCTTAGGTGATAATAATGTCAACATCATTTTTATCTCCCAAAGTTCTTCTGAAAACAATATTACATTTGGTATTGATTACGAAGATGCCATGAAAGTCAGTTTCTTGCTAAGAAACTCGTCTTTATTCGGGAAGCAGTGGTTTAACATCAAGATAGATCACGAAATATCGCTTATCGCGGTTATTGGTGCTGGCATGCTTCACACGCCAGGAGTTGCGGGAAAGATCTTTTCCACACTTGGAGAAAACAATGTTAATGTGATGGCGATCGCTCAAGGTTCTTCTGAATTAAATATAACTATAATTATAGAGCGCAAGGATTGTACAAAAGCAATTAATGTTCTCTATGACGCCTTTGTAAATAATAGTTAGAATATGTTCAAAAAATTTTTTCAATTAAACTTTCTTTTAATTTTAAAAGCGTCAGTATCACGAAGTTATCCTATATGAATTAGAGAGTTAATTTTTAGTTATTTTCTTTAGATATTTCAAAAAAGAAAAAAAAGTATTTACTTACTTTTTATTTTGCATGTTTTTTTAAAGATTAAAACCACGGATATAGTACCAGCAAGAGCTATGATTAGATATGGGTTATATCCTGGAACGAGTCGTTCAATTCCAAAATCGATGGTTGTAGATTCAAATAACATGGTCCAAACAACCCCACTTGCCGCATTAATTACTGTTGAATTGGTTATGATGCCTCTTGAGTCTCTTTCTAATATTGTGGTATAACTAAGTCTTGCTGCGGCAGCAGCATAGAAACCATCACCATAAGTTACGATTAAAACATTATCATTGACAGTATAATTATTGAATCCAACTTGTTTGTAACTCTCGCCAACATTTATAAGGTTAAAACTAAGGGGAATCATGCCGAACAAACCAAAACGATTGATTATCGTATTATTCGATATAATTAATTCACCTGAACTTAGATTGTGGCCAAAAATCGGAGTACTTGAATTGAACAATATGTAAAGCGATTCTCCAGATGTACGATTCAAGATCTCTGCTTTAGCGGTTATATATGTCGTTTCTATTTGAGCTATAGCCCCATCGAAAGTTAATACGAGTTGTTGTCCAATATATAGTGTATTTGATGATGTTATATTGTATGTTATCGTATCTCCTGGTGAAGCTAGAATGCTAATCCCATTATTCAACTCGATAGTTGCCCGGGTTGAGGGTACCAAAAAAAAACCTATAAAAAAGCATGCAACTAGAATTCCACCAAATTTTAAACTTTTTTTCATGTCAAATCCTTTAAAAAAATATAATCTAACTATTTGCATAAATGATCAATAGTTATTATGTATTTCATCAAAATGATCTTGAATACCAAATTAAAAATTTAATTATCGAAAAGTCATATAAAATGAGAATAAAAAAATTTCTTTTTCATAAGGTACCTATTTTTTAATACCTTGAACGAAAAGGAATCCTTTTTGTCCCGCATTTCTGCCCATATCGTGTTCTTCGGCAAATGAACATTCCACAAGCCAACCCGTTTTAGCCATAAAAGAAGGGGTATTCTTAATGTTAATGCCCCATTTAATATGCTTTGAGAACGGGTCGTCAAAAAGTCCGTTAGATGCGTAAAGATCATCGTACCACCTGGTTATGTGCAACATGTCGAGAAAGATTTGACTGGGGCGAGGAGAAATCTGCGATGCGACGGTCAAGAGATTTTTTCTTTTTTCTTTTTCAATATAATAAATAAGACCTTCTAATATCCAAAAAGTTTGTAAGTCAGTAGAAAATCCTTTTTCCATCAATTTATTAATCCACGAATCATCCGAGAGGTCCGCAGGAACGCGAGTGATATAACATAAACTCTTGAAATCTTTTAATAAAGTTTCCTTATAGTGGATTATAACTGGTAAATCAATTTCAAATAGCTTATGAAAATTTTGTCCCAATAGTTCGAATCGATACGCACGTGCGTCTAAACCGCTCCTAATAAGACAATCTGGGACTTAACGCGTGTTTCACACCAAGGTTTTAATAATTCTTCATCGATATATCTTGAACGAACGATTGGGTAATCCATTTCAGATATCCGTAATTTACTTTCAATGTAAGCACTTAAATCGCCCGCAAGTCGTTCAGCTAATGGGTCTAATATGAGAGGATTCTCTTTCTTTTCTTCAAGAGAACGATAATATGCCATTAGCCGTGCTGTAAGAGGAACGCCCTCATTAAGGTTAATTGACTTGCAATTTTTTTTAGTCTCAGAATTGTCTCTCAGAGATTTTTCTTCATTTTTATTCCCTAAATTAATGAAATCCAATACTAAATTCATTGGATCTCCTTCTGTCTGGTGTTTTAAGTGTTTTTCATATAGTTTTATGGCACCTAGGGCTTTTACAAACTCCGAAATTGTAAAAGGAATCACGCCATCGTATTCGATTAATCCTAAAACGATTTTTTCGTCATTCCTTATACCTATAAGGTGTTCTCCTTTTTTTAGAGAAGACGCAACCAATCTGTCTTTCGTGCAAACTCGAACGATGTATTTAATATTATTGATATTAATCGGGCGAACAGTGTTTGAATCCCAAGAATCTCTAATCTGCTTGATCTCTTCTCGTGCTAGAAGATCCGAATTAGAATAAATGATGTTTAAATTTTATTGAATAAACCAATAAGAATTTAAAAAAGGCAGGACATCCCATAGATATTTCCCGATATTTTCAAATATTGACACGTTTAACGCCATTTAATTTAGTAAAAAACTAAAAAGAATTAAATTTTTTATCGGCAATTTTTACTCTTATTTTTTTCCTTTCGGAAGCGCTTAGATTCTGTTCAAGGGCCTTGTTACATATCTTTTTTCCAATGACAACTTTTGGATTATCTGCCCAATTAACACCTATCAACAAGCACAAGTAATAGATGGCGGATTGAAGGAACGCAATCAGATGGCCTATATTGTGTTCTGCAGAAGTGGAGAGACTAATCTTTGCTGAAGGAACACCTTGTTCGATTAATGCTTGAAAAGTTGCGTCAGCTTGATAATCGATTATGCTATGTGCCGTTTGACCGTTAATATAATCTATGGTTGATTCTAGTGAAATATCACTAATATCGCTATCAATGGACCAAATTAATGGAACCACCGCTCCTTTAAAACCCCCTAATAAATATTCTAAAACGGAATGTTGGCAAAGTGGTGCAGGTTGCATTGCGCCCATCATCCCCTTATTATCCTTTCCAGTGCTTTCAGATAATTCTTGGACAAATAAACCAACTGATCCTTCAAGGTATTGAGAGTAGGGCATTGAGAAAGCTATTTTATAGTTTCTTTTATAAGTCTCGTGTAAAAATGTAGCAAACTCTACGGCGAGATTCATATTATTGTTCATGTAGTATTCGTAGCCTTCTCTTAATCCATCCAAAAAATTTTCTATATTAATGCCTGCTATGTGAGCTGGTACGATTCCAACATTTGAGATCGATCCTGCGAAGCGACCGGAAAGATCGGGAACATCCATGATTGGACCGCCGAACTCCTTTAAAATCTGATTTAATGTTCCCTTTGTCGATAAACCTAAAACTTTATAACCCCTCCTGGCAAATATTTCTATTGTAGAATTTACATCTAATGTTTCTCCTGCCCGAGAGATCGCTATGACTACAGAATTGTCCGGACTAGTGCTTTCAAGGCAATTTTTTAGTTCCGCTGGACGAGAACTATATATTGGAAATATTTTTTTTTTTGCCAAGTGTTCGAGAGCGAGTAGGGTTTGTATTGAACCGCCCGTTCCTAAAACGATGATATTTTTCGTGGAGTCGAGCATGAATTCAGAAGTCTTGTTAATTATTTCTGTCATGTCTATAAATGACGAAGTGTCGATAAAAAATGGAGCGTCCCATTTTTCTTTATTTGCTTTAATCTTTTGTATTGAATCTTTTAAAATTTGATTATTTATATTAGGATAATATTCTAATTCCAATCTGATTGTCAAAAATTATTCACTTAGTTTTTTTATATTGAAAATTAAATAACAAATAACCCATAAAAAAATAAAATTATTTTGGTTATTTGATTAAATTAGGATATTTTAAAACAGAAAAGATAAAATGAAGAAAAAGATTTAATAATCCTTGAATTTTTAAGTGTTTTAACCTTCTTTAATGCCTTCTTCGGTAATGCTAAAAACCGCTTCTCCTTCTGGTAAATTGGGGGCATCAACGATTTTTGCGACCCTTTGAACTCCTTTTCCTTTTCTAAGGTAAATTCTAATTGTCGAACCGTGCGCTACGACATTACCACCTGCGGCCTGTAAGGGATTACCGTAAAAAACATCAGGTTTTGCTTGAACTTGGTTAGTAACGATTACTGCTAGATCTGAGTGAATGTCTGCTAGTCTCAATAAGTCATGGATGTGCTGATTAATTGTTTGTTGCCTGTTTGCCAGCGTTCCTCGGCCAATATATTCACTCCTGAAATGACCAATTAGAGAGTCAACAATGATCAATTTAATATTCCTTTCCTTGATTAGGTTCGCTGCTTCTTTAACGAGTATGATTTGGTGGTCAGAGTTATAAGCTCGACCAAAAATGATATTCTTAAGAACTTTTTTTGCGTCTAAATCGAGTGATTCTGCCATTTGGATAATTCTTTCTGGTCTGAAGGTACCTTCCGTGTCTATATATAAGGCGTTTCCTTCTAAACCTCCGAGCTCCTTTGGAAGTTGAACATTAACACATAGTTGGTGCATGATTTGAGTTTTGCCCGTTCGAAATTCTCCAAAAAACTCAATAATGCTGCCCGTTTCTACTCCTCCGCCCAGGATCTCATCCAATTCTGGACTTCCTGTCGTGATACGGGCAATATTCTTCCTGTGCTCCCAAACATCTTCGGCAGATTTAAAACCAATCTTTAATTTTTCCATTGATGCTTTAATAAGTTTTGCAGTCGTTTTCTCTCCAAGGCCACTTTCGTTAATGATAATACTAGGGGGAGTATAGGCTATGGCTTCCAAGCTGTTAAAACCAGATTTTATTAATTTCGTAAGCGTGGCTTCTCCTACACCAGGAAGACTTTTTACATCGTTAATACAAGAATCTCTATCATCTATAATTGATTCGTCGATATCCTCATCATTAATTTCTTGTTCATCGATACCGTCTTCGTTAATGTCATCTTCAGATCCATCATCATTTCCATAAGATTCGTCTTCTAACTCTAAAGTGTCGTACTCCTCGTTAGCATCTTCAAATTCTGCAGTAATCTGCTCATCTTCACTTGGCACTCCGTTTAGAATGTATTTTAAATGATCTTTATAGATTTTGCCCTTCGTGTGATTTCTTTTACATTCCGGACAATAATACTCTTCACCCTCAACAAATCCATCGTTGTTCATTTCTACAACCTTTGCCATGATAAATCACGTTTTAAACATAAATATTGTGCTTTTTTTAAATTTGAGTTTATAATAATCAATATAAGCAATACTATCTATTTTAAAGGAAATACGGTAAGGATTTTTTAATTTGTAATTTTTCTAAAAAGCATTAAAAGGGAATTATAGTATTTTTCAAAAATCTCTTAACTAATCTTGTTAGCGTTTCTTTCCTACCTTAGATATGAATGAAGGAATGTTTACAGGTTCTTTTTTCTTAATTTTATAGGTTTTAGGATTGTTCATTCCATTTTTCTCTAGAATTGACCCCTCTTCTTCGAGGAACTTTAAAGATCTCCAAATGAAATTAATCTTCGATCGATCACTTGATTTCACATTGTTGCATCTTCGTATTCTTTTTGTGTTGATGAGATATACATCTTTCTCAATACACTTATTTATTGCGTCGAGCGTCTCTTTCAAATTCTTTAAAAAAAAATCCATGATTTTAAGTCATTCTCCTAATTAAATCATGATGGAAAATAATATCCACTGAGAAGTTTAACAATTTTTGTTTAGTTCTTGTGAAGTAATATAAGATATGTCTTTGTTCTATATAAATTTTTTTTATTTTACATCATATTTATCCGATTCATAATTCTATTTCTTATAATAACTAAAGCGCGCATTAAACGGCATTTATAATTGAAAACCAATATTGGGAAAGATTCAAAAAAGAACGACCGTTTTTGAAAATAATTACTTTGTACAAAAACGACATATTTTCTACAAAAAAAATAATGTAAATATAAAGTAGGTTCAGCTTTCACGATTAGCTCGCATATATTAATGTCTAAATACTCGCTTGCCACAAAAAACTAGAGCACATCCTAATTCGTCAGCTCTCTGAATAACTATATCGTCCTTTATGGATCCACCTGGATTTAATATTGCTTTCGCACCGTGATTAACGGCTGCTTCTAATCCGTCTGGAAATGGGAAAAAGGAGTCCGTTCCCATGACTGAATTCTTAAGTTCTTCTTTGTGTCCAAATTCTATTGCTTTTTGGATCGCAAGCTTGACAACGTGCACTCTACTTTGTTGTCCCGCTCCGATTCCAATTGTATAATATCCATCTTCGTAGATTTGAGCAAAACAAGCAGAATTAGACTTTGCCCATTTTGAGACCCTATAAGCAAAAATCAACGCTTCTTTTTCTTCCTCCGATACTTGCCGCTTGCTTACGACATTCCATTCCTTAATTATGGGTTTATAATCGTATACTTGGACAACAGCCCCACCTAAAGTAGATCTGAATTCAAGATTCTTGTATATCTCGTCTTTTTTGTCTAAAAGGTCTCCAAATTCTAGGATTCGCATGTTTCCTTTTGTCTGAAGTATTTTTAAAGCGGTTTCTTCGAACGAGGGTGCCATGATAACTTCGATAAAAATCTTTTCTTTATTTACTATGAAGTCTGCAACTTCCTCTGTAAGCTCTTTATTCACGCCCCAGATACCTCCAAAAGCAGACAATGGATCGCAACTAAAAGCCTTTCTCACGGATGTTAGCTGGCTTTTCTTATCGAGCGCAATTCCGTTTGGTGATGTATGCTTTAAAATTGCTGTAACATGATGTTCCTTGCCGAAGTCCAACAACATCTGCATGCAAGAGTCAATATCCAGATAATTGTTAAAGGAAATTTCTTTACCTCCTAATTGTTTCATGTTGTGAAGTCCGTATTTTGCCGATACATCCTTGTAATAAGCAGCGTCTTGATCCCAGTTTTCACCATATCGACAATCCTGAACTTTTTGAAATACTTTTATGATCTGATCGCCCATTTTAAGGCCTGGATTGTAATATTGCTGCAAGAAATTAGCAATTGCTAAATTATAATCTGCCATTATAGTAAATACTTGTTGAGCAAGCGTGGCGCGAGTTTTTTCCGTAATGGCACCTTTATTTTTACGCATTTCTTGAAGAATTTCATCGTAGTATTCTGGTCCTGGTACAACGATAACATCTGGGAAATTCTTTGCTGCAGCACGGATCATTGTCGGTCCACCAATATCGATCATTTCTAAAGCTTCTTCTAAAGTTATTCCAGGTTTCTCTATTGCTTCTTTAAATTGATATAGGTTACACACGACCATGTCGATTGGTGGGACATCGTACTTTTCAGCATCTTCAACATCTTTTTGCAGGCTCCTGCGATACAATATACCTCCTTCTACCTTAGGATGCAAGGTTTTTACTCGTCCATCGAACATTTCGGGGGATTCTGTATAATCTGAAATCTTGGTAACCTTAATGTCGTTTTTTTCTAATAACTTGGCAGTTCCTCCCGTAGATAAGACTTCCACCCTATATTCTTTGACTAGTGTTTTAACAAAATCAAGAACTCCCGTTTTGTCGTAGACGGACACTAAAATTCTTTCAATTTTTTTCATTTTCGATCAAAATAATTTGTTTTATTTGGTACAGAAATAAATATGATGAAATTTTGAAATACTTTTTTAATGAGTATTTAATAAAATAGGAAATTAAAATTAGGATTAATACCTACCCATAAGGTCGTGTGGTCGTTGTTCGATTTGACCTGCGTTTGAAATAATACCAACTTTTGCTTTTTTCATGTTCGAGATGTTATTAGCTCCCGCATATATCATTCCGTTCCTTAAACCTTCTTTTAAGGTTGATAGAACTCCCGAAACCGATCCTACGAACGGAACATAATCACTAACACCTTCTGGGAGTGTTTTTGAACTTTCTCCTTCAATATATCGATCAAGAATAAATTCAGATGTTCTGGCCTCTTTTGAACCCATTCCTCGATATACTTTTACCTTACGCCCTTGAATCGTGTCGACATAACCTGGAGATTCTTCGCAACCCGCAAAGAAATGACCAGACATGATTAGATCAGCCCCTACGGCTATAGCTTTGGGTAAATCTCCCGGATTCTTAAAGCCTCCATCGGCAATCAAGCCAATTTTCGGGTTGTAATCTGCGATGGCATCAGCAACTTGTGCGGTTGCGTATAATGTGGGGGCTCCTACTCCTGTTTGAATTGAAGTTGAACAGATCGAACCACTTCCCATTCCAACCTTGAGTCCAATGAATTGTTCGGAAAAATCACACTTAGTTAAAAGGAACTCTGCAGCCTCGTAGGTTCCAATGTTTCCAAGCACGAAATCAGATTCCAAGGATTCCATGAGATTCTTTGTTCCTCGAATGTCTACATCCTTGTAAAAGGCGGCTACATCTATGAAAAAAATATCCGTATAATGGTCGATCTCTTTGAGTAGTTTTAACGAAGATATATTTTCGGGAAACTTTGGGCTCAATGCTAATGCACATAAGAGTCTTCCTTCCTCGTCTTTTGATGCTAAAGGAAATTCGGGTTTCAGATCCTTAGTTGTTATCAATCCCTTCAAATGTCCATTTTCCGTAATTGGAAGTTTTTCTATTCTATGTTGGAATAACATTTCGAGTGCTTCTTCTCTAGATGCCCCAGGATCGATCGAAACCACATTCTTGGTCATATAATCCTTAACATCTCCCGTATTCATTATTTCTTCCTTGTAGGGAAAGTCTCTTTTTGTGAATATGCCGCATACCTTGTTTTCATCGTTAATTACGACTATTCCGCTAATACCATCCTTTTCCATTCTCATTTTCGCTTCAGCAAGCTTTGCGTCCACTTTGATAGTTGCAACGTCGTCAATTACAAACGATCTTGCCCTTTTTACCTTCCTTACCATCTCTAGCTGTTTTTGAAGGCTACAGTTCCTATGAAGCACCCCTAATCCTCCTAACAAGGCCATTTTAATGGCCATTTCCTCTGCCGTTACTGTATCCATTGCTGAACTAATTATTGGTACATGAAATTCATATTTACCTAATTTTGAACTTATATCAATTTTATCAATATCAAAATTAGTATATCCCGGTATGATGAGCATGTCGTCAAATGTGGCAATTATCTCATCGGAATGAACCTTTTTGCGGAAATAATCTGTCATTTTTTCTCTGTTAAAATATTATTCTGCTAATTTGGTTGTTTTTAATAATAAAGATAATTCAAATTTTAAAGTTTTGTTGATCTATATTAAGGACTTCATAAATTTGTCCGATTTTCGCGAGGTAAGTTCTGTATTCTGGGATCGTTTATAAAAGCATTTAAGGTTTGAAGAAACATTTCTCGGTCTTTTTGAATATTCGAGGATTCTATTGAACAAAAATTACTTACATGGTCGTTAAAAACTTGAGAAGTAACATTTGGGCCCAAATTTGCGATAATCTCTCTTTCCTCTCTTATACAATCAACGGGCTTTAGTAATTCGAATTTACCCTTCTTCCAATCGTCCCAAAGGGGCGTGTTGGGTAATATATTTAATGTTCTAAACCGAAAGATTGTGGGATTTATCTCTGTTAAGACACGAGCGGTTTCTTTCACATGTTCATTAGATAATTCATAGCTACCTAATCCAAGCAAGATATACATGCTTAACTTAATACCTGCGTTCAATATTCTTTTTCCTGCTTTAATAAATGATTCTGCATTAGTTCCCTTCTTCATTATTCGTAATATTTTACTTGATCCGCTTTCTAATCCCATATAAACAATATCAAGTCCTGCCTCCGCTAAAGCCTTTAACTCCTCGTCGCTCTTTCTTATAACATCCAAGGCCTTGCAATAACAACTAATTCGGGGGATCTCTCTCATTTTACCTCGAACATACTTGAGTATCTTTACAAGATATTCTGTTGGCGCGGATGTTGGATTCCCACCTGCTAGAAATACGGGATATCCATGGTAATTGTTTGCCGCAAAAGCATCGATATCCCTAAGAACGTCCTCCAGTGGTCTTATTGCGTAATCCTGAGGTTTTTCTCCGAGTATTCCTTTGTATGTCGCGCAAAACTTACATTTATTCCATGAACACCCTCCAGTAACAGCAATGAGCACAGAAAATGCTTCAACGGGGGGTCTTATTAATATTACGGAGGGTGGTAAAGATGAATCCATTTAAATCAATTACATATCTATTTTGTAATTATAATTTATGAAAGAAAAAATTTAGATTTTATTCTTATTTTCAATAATGAAAAATATGTTATAGCCTTAGCGATTTCGTTTGAATTCTATTTTATTTTTTCACAATTTTTAAATATCTTTTATATTATTTTTATAACAACAGTCTATTTCAAGAGTAAGAAAAAGGTCATTTTTTTTAATTAAGCACAATTCATTTCAAATATACTTTAATATATATCAAATATTTTCTACCTTCA